>JAZUJC010000069.1:0-6595 GCA_045642625.1 Lachnospiraceae bacterium | reverse complement strand
ACGACATGGCTACGATCCGACTTGCATAATTGATTTCATCCAAAGAAACATATGCACAGCCCTCTATCAGGGGAGCGATTGTCTCGGCGGGGTAGGAGGTTTTCGAATAACTGTCAAGCTTCGCAAAAGCACTTTTTATGTTGTCGTATGTGAGTGTACAGGTGCGTCCGCTATAGATTACGGTATCTTTTGGAAGTGGTGTTTCGCCAAGGTCGGTACCGGTCATATTACCGCCGGCATCTGAGTCGGAGTTATCGTTTTGTTCATCGCCCTCCGGCATATCCGGTGTGTCCAAAGTACCCCGGCTTAAAATTGATACATTGTTTGAATTATCGGAGCCTGCTGATGCAGTGATATCTGAGGCTTTGTCAGATTCTCCGGATATGGTTTCGGTTTCTTTTGAAGAGTCCTTATTTTCGACAGCGGTATTGTCTGAAGAATCGCTGACGGTATCGCTTAAGACCGAGGTATCTTCAATATTTGAAACCTGAGAAGCGGTGTTGTTATTCTTTTTGCCACAGCCTGCGAATGCAGTTATCAGTAACAGGCCTGTTAGTGTTATAGCCAGTAATTTCTTTTTCATAAGCAATCCTTTTTGTTTCTTTGTAAATTCAATTATAATAGAGGTCCTTTAACAGGGCAATATAATTCCTATTTCTAAAAAGGTTCAATTATCGGTTAATGTTGCGTATTTATACTTACTTCGACTATTGTGGGTGTTTAGGCGAAGCCTTTGCACCGGTGAATGAACAAAACAAATACGCAGGTTTGATATGACACTATATAATTTAAAAACGGACTACGAAGAGCATGTCCGATTCAGAAAATATTATACCGACCATCAGATTAATATATCGCTGCTGGCAGGAACAGTCGGAACGGTATATGCCTTAATCTGTATGTTTATTATCGATAAAATCGGTACAATTAACAACGAAAAATCTTCGGTACAGTCGCTTCATTTGCTTTGTTACTCAAGTGTAGTGCTGATTCTTTCACTTATTCTTAAACTGGTAAAGTGGAAAAATGACAAGGTAAAGGAGCTGTTAAGCGCCATTACGGTTTTTGTGGCCACCTTTGTGTTTCTTACCTGGGGCTTTCAGGTAATGAACATATCGGTTTCACAGGGGCGCACCACCAACTATATTCCCCTTCTTTTGCTTTATACCCTTTGCATGATGATGTTTTTCTTCTTTCCTATATTTTACTGGGTATTTTATCTGTTTTGCTGTATAGGGGCGATGCTGTTCTTCGTGGTGTTCCCCAAGGGTAATCCGGACTATATTATTCTTTTTAATGTTTATGTGTTCGGGCTTGTTATTACCATCGTGGGAACGCTCAGATACTACTCGGAAAGAAAGCGTGAATTTGCCGAAAGAAGAACCCGTGAGCTTTATGAATCCCAAAGGGTATTTACATCATCGATGAATCACGAGCTTCGAAGCCCCTTAAACGGTATCATTGGCTCCATCCAGGTGCTCTTAAACGATACCGATCTTAATCAGAATCAAAAAGAAAATGTTATTAACGCCTACCAGTCATCACATATTATGCTGCAGGTGGTTAACGATTTGCTTGACTATTCAAAAATGGGCACAAGTGAATTTTCCATTACTCAGGAAGAATTTGATTTCCGTGATGTTATGAGTGATGCCTGCAGGACCACAGTTGCACTGGCTGATGCCAAGGGACTTTCTTTTGAAAGCAGTGTGCCGGATAAAATGTCCTGTATGTTTATGGGTGATGCCAATCGTATTCAGCAGATTATTGTTAATATTCTTTCAAACGGTGTTAAGTACACCAATCAGGGTGGTGTAACCATCAATGCGGATTATATTGACGGAAAACTGAGCGTAAGATGTGCGGATACAGGTCAGGGTATACCTGCCGATGCCATGGGCAAATTGTTTATGCCCTTTGTGCGTTTGAATGAAAAGAATAATTCGCATATTCAGGGTACGGGCCTTGGATTGTCTATTGTAAAGAACCTTTTGGACAGGATGGGTGGTTCTGTAGAAGTAGAATCAGAAGTTGGCAAGGGATCGGTGTTTACGGTTACCATTCCGCTTAGTGTAACAAATGATAAAGTATTCTTTGGTACAAAGAAGGATGTTGATATTACGGTATCCGATGATGAGGATTTCAGTGCCCTGTCTGTGCTGTGTATCGACGATATGAAGGTTAATCTTACGGTATTTGGCGGTCTTTTGAAGAAGACCGGTATTAAGTTAAAGACTGCAATTTCCGGAAAAGAAGCAATTGAGCTTTGTAATAAGGAGCGGTTTGATATTATTTTTACCGATCACCAGATGCCTGAGATGGATGGTTTGGAAACCTTTGAGCACATTAAAAACGAGAGCACCTTCAATAGGGAGACTCCGGTTTATATTCTTACCGCAAATGTTGGAAACGGATATGATGAATTGTACCGAAATGCAGGCTTTTCAGGTTATATGACAAAGCCGGTGCTTAAAAGTGATTTGTTTATGAACATAAAATCGGAGATGATGCGAGTAAAATAGATGTGCTAGCATAAGTTTGTGAACAATAAAAAGCCCTTAAAACCTAAGTTTTAAGGGCTTTTTTTAAGCTGATGACGGGAATCGGACCCGTGACCTCCGCCTTACCAAGGCGACGCTCTACCGACTGAGCCACATCAGCACTGCGAAAGAAATAGTATCACGGTGGGATTTAGTTGTCAATCACTTTTTTATAATTAGTTGCGACTATTTGGTAACGAAGACGGAATCGGCGTAAGATTGAATTTGAAACCTATATATGGTATTATGGCAGGTAGTATTTTTGTTTTTAAATACAAAATGTAAGGTGATAAAGGGTTTGTATGGACGGTCAGTTGGACTTTCTTGGATTGTTAAGTGAATATACGGATGACCAGGGAGCCAAGGTTAAGGTTAGGGAACCGGGTGTAAAAAGAAACCGTCCCATTCCGCCTAAAGATTTTGAACAGGTTAGCTTTGATTTTTCGGAAAAGGATGCTGAATTCTCATTATCGCTAAAAGAAGCAAAGCCAATAGAAAAAAACGAACCCAGAGTTGAAATAAAGACAATAGAAAAACCGGCGCAAAAGGTTGAAGAGAAAATCGAGCCCAAGGCAGAAGAAAAGCCTATAGAAAAGCCGGCGCCAAAGGTCGAAGAGAAACCGGAGCCCAAGGCAGAAGTAAAGCCTGTAGAAAAACCGGCGCCCAAAACCGAACCTAAGCCGGAACCTAAGCGCCCTTTTAAGTCGCTTTTGAAAAATAAAACAACTAGCGCTTCAGAGTTTCTTTTTGAAGCCTGTGCTAAATGCTGGTGCAGCGACTGCAGGCATAATTCCAGAAACGAGGGTGTTCCGAGAGACCTTTGCGGAGTGATGATGGCATGTCCCGCCTGTCAGGACTGCATTGATGAAAATATGCCTACGGTTTGTGAAATAGGAAATGCCAAGGGCGGCTGCAAAACAAGAGCAGCAGAAGAGGGTATTACAGAATGAAGATAATTATTGTTGGATGTGGAAATGTAGGTTCCACTATTGCAAGGCAGTTAAGCCTTGAAGGACATAATATAACATTGATTGATATTTCGGAATCTGCGGTCAGAAATATTACAGAAGCTTTTGATGTAATGGGACTGGTAGGCAGTGCTTCTTCATTAAGTGTTTTAAAAGAAGCGGGTGTAGCAGATGCCGATTTGGTTATTACCGTTACGGACTCTGATGAAAGAAACCTGCTTTGTTGTCTTTTGGCAAAAAAGGCCGGCGCAAAGCATACAATTGCCCGAGTTCGTAACCCTGAGTACAAAGAAGATATCGGCATTTTGAGAAATGATTTGGGATTGTCGATGTTTGTTAATCCTGAATTTGATGCTGCCGATGAAATTGCCAGACTGCTTAAGTTCCCTACCGCAATCGAAATCGATTCTTTTGCAAGGGGAAGGGTAGAGCTTTTAAAGTTCCTGATCACTAAGGACAGTCCTCTTTGCGGTCTTGCACTTAAGGATATTCCTTCAAAGCTGGATACCAAGATTCTTATATGCGCGGTTGAGCGTGATAATGAAGTATTTATTCCCCGAGGTGATTTCCAGTTATGGGAAGGCGATAAGGTTTCTTTTGTGGCTTCTACAAAAGAAGCTACCAGATTCTTTAAAAAGGTAGGTCTTAACCAGGGTAAGGCTCGCACCTGTATGATTGTGGGTGGTGGAGATACGGCCCTTTACCTGGCACAGAAGCTGATTGCGACAGGTGTTGAGGTAAAGATTATTGACAGGAGCAAGAGCCGTTGTGAAGAGCTGGCTGATAAGCTTCCCGAGGCTGTTATCATTCGCGGTGACGGACAGGATAAGGGTCTTTTAAGCGAGGAAGGAATCGACAGAACCGAGAGCTTTGTTACACTTACCAACTTTGACGAATCCAACGTTATGATGTCTATCTATGCCAAGAAGATTAACCCTAAGGCCAAGCTGGTTACAAAGGTTCATCGAAGCACCTACGATGACATTATTGACGAGATGAATATCGGAAGTATTATTAATCCCAAGCTTCTTGCCGGCGAGCATGTAATTAAGTACGTCCGCTCGATGCAAAATACCGTGGGCAGCAACATTGAAACTCTTTATAAGCTTAACGGAGGTCGCCTTGAGGCACTGGAATTCAAGGTTGGCGATGTGGAGGGGCTTGTGGATAAGCCGCTTATGAGCCTTAAGCTTAAAAAGAATGCCATTATCTGCTGTATTGTACATAACGGTGCAATTGAAATTGCAGGCGGTGCTTCTGTTATCAGGAAGGGTGATACCGTTATTGTTGTTACAACAGAAAGCGGTCTCACTGATATTTCGGATGTTCTTGCTTAGTAAGGAAGTGTGGCCTGATTTATGGCAAAAGAAAAGGTAATTATTTGTTATGAATAAATCGATAATCAGATACATTTTGTGCAGGGTTTTGCAGTTTGAGGGTGTCTTTTTACTGCTGCCCTGTATAGTGGCGTTAATATATGGTGAAAAGCAGGGACTGTTTTTCCTGGCAACTGCAGTTTTTTCTTTTGCAATGGGTACTGTGGGCTCATTGATAAAGCCCAGAAGCACAGTGTTTTATGCACGAGAAGGTTTTGTAACGGTTTCCCTTTCCTGGATAGTGCTGTCTTTGGTGGGTGCAGTGCCTTTTGTGCTTACCGGAGAAATACCCAACTACGTGGATGCTCTGTTTGAAACCGTTTCGGGCTTTACGACAACCGGTTCCACCATATTGACCAACGTTGAATATTTGTGTAAAACCACTCAGTTCTGGAGATGCTTCATTATCTGGATTGGCGGTATGGGTGTTTTGGTATTTATTATGTCCATTCTGCCTCTTTCGGGCAGCCACAACATGCATCTTATGAGAGCTGAAAGTACCGGCGCCGATGTAGGCAAGCTGGTGCCTAAGGTAAAAAATACAGCTAAGCTCTTATACGGAATGTATATCGGAATTTCACTGATTCTCCTTGTATTACTGATGATAGCAGGGCTTGATTTGTACAATGCGCTGTTGCTTATGTTCTCAACGGTAGGTACCGGCGGATTCTGTAATGTTAACGCCAGCCTCGGAGGATTCTCTCATACGGTTCAGGTTATTACCACTGTGTTTATGATCCTTTGCGGTATTAACTTTAACGTATATTTTCTTTTGCTTATGCGTAAGCCAAAAGAAATATTCAAGATGGAAGAGGTAAGATACTATTTCGGCATTCTTATAGCTGCTACAGCGGTTATTACTTTCTCCATCAGAGGTTTATATGACACTCTGTATGAAGCTTTCCATTATGCAATTTTCCATGTAGCTTCTATTATTACCACAACCGGTTTCGGCATTGTGGATTATGATAATTACTGGCCGATGATAACGAAGGGTATTTTGATAATGCTTACGGTAGTAGGTGCCTGTGCAGGTGCCACAGCCGGAGGTATTAAGGTTTCCCGTTTTGTTATTTTGCTTAAGAGCTTAAAGAGGGAGCTTGGAAAGCTCGCACATCCAAGGAGCATTAAAAAAGTAAGATTTAACGGTCAGACCGTTTCCGAAGATACTGTGGGCTCAATTGTGGGCTTCCTTGTTGCTTACTTTTTCATTCTTATTGTATCGTTTTTGATTCTTTGCATTAACGGTTTTGATTTTACCACCAACATTACTGCGGTTTTGACCACATTATCAAACGTGGGACCGGGTCTTGGTGTTGTAGGACCTTCCGGTAACTTTGCGGCATACAGTATGCTGTCAAAGGTTGTGCTCTCCATTGACATGCTGGCAGGCCGTCTGGAAATCCTGCCTATATTCGTGTTGTTATATGCGGGAACATGGAAAAGAAATTAGTATAAGCGGGTATAAAAATGGCTTTAGTTAAAGAAGAAATAAATTTAAGAAAAGTAATATTGCATATTCTTGATTCCACAACAGGACAGCCTGTTTTGTCGGATCAGCCCCTTGAATACGGTTCGGAATTTTCTGAATTTATAAAGGGCCATATAAGCAATATTTTTGGCGGAGATGACAGCAAAAAATGTGAGTTTCATAAGAGAGAGTCCGAGGTATTTGGTATTTTGGACAGCTATGATGATGAGAATTTTGTGG
>JAZUJC010000068.1:0-17005 GCA_045642625.1 Lachnospiraceae bacterium | reverse complement strand
TTAAGTTGTTGCTCCAGGGTCTTGCAATATATTCATTGATGTAGTAAGGACCACCATCGTGAACAAGAATAGCATTCCACTCAGCTGCAACCAATACGTTGGTAGGACGTGTACTTCTGACTGAACCAAACTGTTCAATGTTTTTCCAATCCTTAACAAGACACATAAGACGGGTAATACGTCCGTTAGCTGTGGAGTTCATTAATTCATAAACAACATCAGCCTGATCAAGACCCATATGATCGTATGCCTTAATTTCGTTGTCAACCATAACAGCGATAGGTCTCTGATCCTTTAAATCTTCTGAAATAAATTCATTGGTAAGTTCGCTTCTGTACATTCCTTCAGGAATTTCAATAACAACGGGCTCATCAACTTCAACGCTTGCAGAAACTTCTGTGTCATCTGCAGATACTTCAGGAATAAGCTCCTCAAGAGGTGTTTCACTGATAGATACGCTTGTACTTGCTGAGGTATCTGTTGCATCCTTGTCGCCGCATGAAGCCAATGCAAGAACAGCAGCAAGCATAAGTGCTATTACACTAAAACGCTTTTTCATTTTTCTCTCCTTAATAATTTGTTACTTTATTAAAATACAGCAAACTGTATTTTACCACATATTTTTTATTTTGCCACCCCAAAATTAATACAGTATACAATCTTAAGAAATACTAAATAATCGTACTAATTTGAAGTCCACAGAAATGTGCGCGGAACAATCTGGAAGCTTACTGTCCTGCTGCCGCCAAAAGAAGGATTGTCTTCTACCGCCCTGATAACAACCGTTGCGGTTCCTTTGGCAGTGTTCTTCTTATATGTAGATTCATCGATATAGTAATCCACACCTTCAACAAGCTCTGTTCCTTTATAAACGAGTTTCAAATCGGCTCCGGATATTGTAACCGGCTTGCCGTAATCATATACTTTCTTATTTAACACCTTAAGAGACACACCGGTAAGCTTTGCCGAATAAACCCTGTAAACAACACTTCGGTATACCTCTCCGTCTCCGGCATAATTTTTGATACCTCGGACAGTAACCTTAATTCTTGTTCCGGCGGGTACAACGTCTTTTTTGTTATCAACCGTGTCGCCGGCACTTCTTACTACAACATTGCCCCTGGTATCATTAACCGAAACATCATCAACATATGTATATGAAACAATTACGTAGTCGGTATTCTTTGTCAGTGCTTTTCCGCTCTGATCCTTTATAACAGGTGCCGCCTGAAACACTCCTGCACGCTTTTGATATGCCACATCCGAAGCGGTAATCGTTATTTTGCCTTCATCCGCAAAATCGCCGTCAATAATATTAAAATATCCTGTTACCGAACCGGTGTAATTGCCCTTTCCCTTAATGGTATATGACGGATACTTCTTGGTTAAATCGGTGGTAATGGCCGTATTGTAGGCGTAGCTTATGGTGTAATCCTTATTTTTAACAAGAATCTTATCCTCGCCGTCAGTTACCGTTATCTCAGGTTTCACGCCGCCCTTTACATATCTGACGCTTAGGTCCGAAGCAGGTGTGTATGCATCACTAATCCTTCTGGGCAGTATTTTATAGCTTTTTGTAACCGTGCCAAAATAGCTGTTTATTCCGGTAAAAACAATCTTTGCAGTTCCTGCCTTCTCTGTCCCCACATATTTAACGGTATAATCCACTCCCTCGGTAAGAATGCGCTCTTTTGTAACATATTTCCCTGCCTCATTCTTTTCCTTGTAAGGGAATTTAACGATATATCCTGTCTGAAGTACATCGTCAACACTTCCGGTATATACTTTTGCCTTAATGCCGTTATTACCGCTGACATCGGTTATTTTAATACTGCTTATGGAGGTACCGATTATTTTAAAGCTTACTGTTTTTGAGCCATAGTAACCGCTGCCCTCAATAGCCGTAATTGTAGCCTTTGCCGTTCCGATTTTGTCGTTACCGGTATAGGTAGTTACATAATGAACTCCCTCAATTAACGGAGTCTTTCCGTATTTAACCGTCAGGGCCGGAGTATTTCCGCTTATATCAAAGGTCTGGTTCTTTATGGCCGAGATTGTAACCTTACTCATAAACACATCTTTAGTAATGGTTTCAACAGCTGTTATTGAACCCGTATATGCTCCCTTACCCTTTATAAGGACAGGCCAGTCACCGGGCTTAACGTAGGCCCCGCTCTGGGTGGATGGATAAGAAAGGGTGTAATCAGTTCCGTTTCTTAATTTTTTACCGTTTCTCCAAACGGTAATAACCGATTTAATTGCCCTGCCGGTATATGCTACGGTAATATCGTCGGCAGTAACGGTACTGCCGTTAAGCTCCACGGGAAGAATATTAAAATATACGCTCTTTTTACCCGAAAAATTGCCCTTACCGGTAACCGTAACCGTGGGACGTTTTTTAGGATTTGTATTTACAGCCGTATTATTGGCATAAGAAACAGAATATTCTTTGTTTAACGTAAGCTCCACAAAACGATATTCCGTCTCACCGCTTTCGTTTTCGTAGGCTTCTTTTCCATATACCAAAACCACGGGCTTAATTGCAGAACCTGTATATTGAAAATCTCCAAGAGGCTTTATATAAAAATCGCAATCGGTAGCCTGATAGCAGGGGTAAAGACTTACCTCTCCGCCTTCGACAGCCCGGTCGCTTCCGAACTGAAGCCCCTCTCCAAAGGGCTTGGTGAAGAAGCCGGCAAAAAATTCATCCTCTCCCGCCAACTCATTATAGTAGTCGTACATCTGTGTATATATTTCTCCGGGAATTGCTTCGCCAAAAGAAACATCGCATTGCTTTATCACATCCTGCCCCGACACATCGTAAAATTTAAGCACCGAATCGGAAACAGTAAAATCAACGCCTCTGGTGTATTTAAATGACTGAGCATAAACTGTGGCACTACCCACGCCAACGGTTTTCACCAGTCCCTTTTCATCAACCGTCAAAACAGACTCATCCGAAGACCACCAAACCACATCCTTATCCCCTGTAGGATCGGCAGGCAAAACAACGGATACCATGGAAAGACTTTCACCTCTTAACAGAGTATTTCTGTTGGTCGGATTGCTTATTGTCAAAGAGTAAACAGGTGCAATAACATTAACCGTAGTGGAAATAACACGCTTTTTAGCAGCTATTGAACCTGTTACGGTGGCGGTAATAACCGCACTTCCCACTCCAACCGAAGTAACCTTTCCGGCGCTGTCAACCGTTGCCACCTTGGTGTTGGAGGATTTCCACACTACCGAAGGCTTGTCAGTGGTATCTTCGGGATATTTGACCAGCTCCATAATAACCGTATTTCTGTTGGCACTTACATCCTCAGGAGACAATGTCTCAGTATCGGTTGTTACGGTGTCTTTTCTTCTTAATGCAATATCAACCTCCCCGAAAGACACATCTTCCATAGGGATGAATACCGTTATTTTATAGGTTGCTTTAGGCTTTGGATATTTGGATGAGCCAACAGCCTCCGCAGTAATGGTTACTGTTCCCGGCGCCACTGAGGTTACAAGCCCGGTCTGATCTACAGTAGCAATTGAAGGATCCGACGAGGTCCACAGCACCTCATCACTCTCCGACTCGGAGTGATTCTCGGGAAGAAGCGCTGCCTTAAGCTGAACCGACGAAACATTGGCCGCCAGGTCGGCAGCACTGTAGCCCGTGGTATCCGCATCGATTCTTCCCGGCATACGAAGTTTTGCAGTTGAACCAGTAATTTTCACACTTGAAATCTGAACAACCTCACCCGGCATATTTCTATAAACCGGAATTGTAAAAAGAAAAGGTGCGTTCAGACTTCCGGCATTTTTATAAGAGGTATAGGTTTTATACCCCTCAGTAGAAGGTGCCTGAACATTCTGCATATACTGGTGACCGTATTTAGTGGTCTGAGAATAAGGACTTACGTTATATTTCTGATAATATATTGTGTCCTGACCCTTTAAAATGTAGCCGTTACCGATAGTATTGGCGCCACCTTCAAGTGACTTATAGCGGGTATTCCACCCTGCATCTTTCGCGTACTTTAGTCCTTTTAATACAGGGTCAGAGCCATTTGCCCCAACATTAAAGTAATTATAATATCCTTCGTATCCGGGATATTTACCGGAAATAAGCGCAGAAGTTCCCTTTCCCTGCTCCTGATAAACACGGGAAGCCAAATGAACAGGACTCAGATTCCTGCTGACACCTATATTATAAAAAGCCTTGGCATAGGACATACCCTCTCCGGGAATATCTCCCTTCATAAACGTGCCCGAAAGAACCGCACTGACAGCAGCTTCGGTATGATAAGTCTTGTTATAGGTAAGCTGTTCAAACATGAATATCCTGTCTTCAGTCAGGAAATTTCTGGGATCCATGTAATAAGAAACACCTGCAGGCGTAGCATAATACCAGCCGCTCTGCGCTGCGGGAGCTCCCACAAAACCGTTGGAGGAATTAAAGGTTGTTGCCTGAATCCAGCTTCTGTTTCCGGCAACATCAGCCTCTATCGATACCGCGGTATCAAAAACAAGCCCCGTATCAACCGGAACAAAAATCCAGTTGGGATGAATCTTCTTTAGTGCGTCAAGACCGTCTCTGTAGCTTACAGGGAATCTGTTAACATCGTCGTAGACCGATTCAATAAAGAAATCGTCTATACTGTTTATTGTTTCTATACCCGCCCCGATTAACAATTCATTGTAACTGGTAGAAATCCATTCCTTCCAGTCCTCATCGGTATAAATAAGGTCTTTGGCACTTATAAACCCATGCTTTTCACTCTGATTACAGTAAAAATAAACACCGTATCGGACGTCATAATTGGAATCAATGTCAATATCTTCAACATATACCGTTGTTCCAAGAGGCAATGACATTATGGCAGAAGCGTCCATTCCGGTTCCCCCGTATACCGTGGCACTGTCACTGTATACAACGGCCATAAGCGTTTCCCGGGCCAGAATATCCCTAAAAGCGTTGCATGCATTAAAAATACGAGAAGCATCCGAACCGGAATCATTATCAGAAATATCGTTTTCAGACACATCAAAAGAATCACCTGATGAAATATCACCGGGGGTGACATCCGGAATATCATTCTGGGTAATGTCATCACCGACTTCCTCTCCTGAAATATCGGCCTGTTCCCCTCCAGGATTATCGGCCTGTTCGTCTTCCGAAACATCCGGCAGGCTGCTCGATGACAGATCATACAGATAATTGCCGGAAGCATCCACAACATCTGCATCTGAATAGTCGTCAGTTATTTCTGCAGATATTTCACTGCCCTTCACTCCGTCATACGCGTAGGCATCCTGGGCAAATGTACCAAATAAAAGAGCTATTATCAGCAAAACTGCTGTTGTTTTCTTTGTCTGTTTAAAATTAATCTTCATTCTCTACCTGTTATTCATTATCAAGGCATAATAACACACTATGATATCATGTTAACATAATATATTTTTGTTAGCAACTGTCAGGGGGGATTATTTTGCGTAATAACGGGCTTTTTGCTTGTTATTGTCCCTCAAAAATGTTAGTATTCAAGAAAAATGGAAACCTAAGTCACAGATTATTAAGTATTTATTCAAACGAGGGCATAAATGGACAACAAAATCAATTCAAAAAACAACGCTTCAAAACAGTCAAACGGTGCTCAGAAGCATTCAAAATCTCAAAGAGTAGTGGCACTTAGTTGCGTTATATTAATAGTTGCGGTGTATCTTACCGCGCTGGTTGCTTCTTTTTTCTCAAGCGATCTCGGCAAGACAATTGCAAAGATTGCGCTTGGGGCGACGGTAGTACTTCCGTTGCTGGCATGGCTGTATATCTGGATGATTGGTCACATCTTCCACAAACACACAATTGCCGACTTTGACCTGGGTGGTGTTCCTACCGATCATACCGGCATTCTTGAATACACAGAGGATTCCTCCAAAGATAAATAATGGGCCCATAAAAAAAACCCGGAACCGGCTTCCTTTATAGAAAACCGTTTCCGGGTTATTTTATTCTTCTGTCTTGCCCTTCTCTTCAAGCCTTTTAACTTCCTGGGCAAAAATAATATCCAGATAAATCTTATGGGATGCGGTAACAGTAGTGTTTCTCAGCAAGTAGCGATACTGTCCGGGCGACAATTCCACTTCTTCGTGCGCATCATTAATTCCAAATACATAAAATAGAGTATTTTGGAATTCAGTACAAAAATATTCATATAAAAACTTATGATCGTATTTACGTCCCTTATTGTATAAAAGAGCCTCAATTTCCTCCAACGAAAGGACCGATTTTGCTATTGCAATAAAGAAAACATAAACTATATGATCTCTGAAATACTGTTTTTTAACAGGATTTTCAATAAGATTCTTTTTAACATAGTTGCTGATCATAGAGCCGGTTATCGAAATATTTCCCAAGGGCTCCAAATATTCGTTTACATACTTGACTACCTGCTCAAGGAAAAGACCTACATTAGGTATTTCCTCATACTTAGGCAAACGAAAGTTTTTAATTTGCTGAACAGCAGCTTTATCAATATAAGGCTTCATAATTCCCCCTGCATTTACAAAAACAATGTTTACACCGTGAATTATACCGTATAAACCGATGCAAAACAATGAATATCTTTTAATCGGTTTTTAAAAAACTCTTGACGGGTTTTTATTTTCTTGTTATAAATATCTTGTAATCGGTTTTTAAATAACCGCTGTTCGAATATTTAATATCGGTTTTCACAATATTTGAATCAAAAAAGACAATTTTTTATACAGATAACAACAAACCTTATTATTGATTGCAAGCAAGTGATTAAGGAGGAAACTATGAAAATATCAATAGACTCGGCTTCCAACTACAGAACCATAGAGGGTATCGACTTTTCCATCGCTCCCTTGTCCATTAACACCGATGAAAGAGAATTCGTCGATGATGAGACCTTTATTGCAGAAGAAATGCTTACATATCTTGAACACACCAAGTTAAGCTCACGTTCTTCCTGCCCCAGTATCGATACCTGGATTAAATCCTTCGGTGATGCCGATGAAGTTATTGTAATTGCATTGGCCTCCGCTCTTTCCGGAAGCTACAACTCAGCAGTTATGGCTGCCAACCAGTGGAAAGAAGATCATCCCGATTCCAAAATATTTGCTCTTGATACAACATCAATCGGACCCGTTGAAAAGCTTTGTGTTGAATATATTATCGAAAACAAAGACAAAATGTCTTTTGATGAGCTTACAAAGAATCTTGATGAATATTGTCACAAAAATTTGAAAATAGGATATTCCTTAAAGTCTTTGAAGAACCTGGCAAACAACGGAAGAATCAACCCCACCGTAGCCAAAATTGCCCAGACCTTAAAAATCCAGATTGTAGGTGATTTTAGCGACGAAGGACTCCTGGTTCCCAAGGACAAGGTAAGAGGCGGCAAAAAAGCTGTTGAAACCCTTTACAAAAATATGAAAGAAGCCGGATATAAGGGTGGCAAGTTAAGAATCGATCATGTACTTGCCCTTGAAGCTGCTACCGCTCTTGAAGCACTGGTACGCACCGACTTCCCCGACGCAGACATTGTTATCGATGAAACAACTGCGCTTTGTTCCTTCTACGCTCAGCGTGGAGGCCTAGTTATCGGTTACGAAAAGTAACATTTTCCCAATATAAACAACAAACATACAGGAAAAGCCTCTCTGAAATAATCAGAGAGGCTTTTTCTGTGACTGCTCCAAAATATGTACTTCAAAAGGTTTAAGTACACCAAAACTGTCTCCTGAACGAAGTTTTCCGGCAATTGCGCTGTATTTTTGTTCTTTATCTGTATGATTAATTACAAATACGAACTTTTTCCCCTCTTTTACTCGGGAAGTAACCTCAATTCCGTCACATAAATTAAATCCTGAATTAATTTTTGAACATTCAATAATATCTTTTACAAGCAAATCATTCAGTTCGTCATTTCCCTCTGTTCCTACGTACCAGCAGTTTCCAAGGCCATAGGTGTGTCTTGTAACCGCTGCCTCACCTGCATAAAATTCAGAGGCATATTTTGCAAGAACAGTTGTGTCTTCATTGGGAATAATGACGTCAGCCCAATGAGTTCCCTTACAATTATCTTTTCCCCACTCAACATCAACACTGACATTTCCGAGAGGATCATAGTCCAAAACTTTACAGCCGCTGAGCTTCGAAAGCTTACCCGGCAAAGCACCGTCAGTCATGCAAATATTGTTATCATCCTTAACTCCGCTTCGAAGAGTTAAAACAAGATTTCCACCTTCCCGTACATACTTCTCCATACGGGCTTCAAGCTCTTCGTTCATAAGGTACATTAACGGAGCCACAACAACTTTATAGCCTGAAAGCTCACTGTTTTCGGGCAAAAAGTCTACTGAAATATTTTTGTCATAAAACATTTTATAATATTTCTGAAGCTGTGGAAGATATGAAAAACCATCACACTGGGTTTGAATCTGGAATGCATAATTCTGGCGATATGAATAAATTATCCCCACTTCATTTTCAGGCATGGAATCGGTTATTTCATCCATAACACCCGTTACTTTACTAATCATTTCCGAAATTTCATTGTAGGTTCTTCCCGGTTCTCCACTGTGAGGTAATATTGCATGCCAATACTGTTCAGTTCCCATTGTGCAGGCTCTCCATCTAAAGAAAAGAACCGCATCGGCTCCATGGGCAATGGTCTGAAGTGACCACATAGGAATCTGCCCGGGCTTGGGTAAACGTCCCATTCTTCCCCAGCCGGTTGTGCCGGCCTCCTGCTCCATAATCCAGAAAGGCTTCTTTTTAAAGCTTCTGATTACATCAAGCTGAGCCGCAAGATCATAGTTGGCACATCTTCCGCCCTCATACCAATATCCCAGCGGATACTGATCGTGACAGACAAAATCCATCAGCTCGCCAAGTTCATAATAGTTAACCACATCGGAGAATCCCATATAATTGTGTGTAATAAACTGATTGGGAGCTTTTTCCCTTATTACATCCACCTGATTTTTCGCAAAATCCACGATCAAATCGGAGTGAAAGCATTTCCAGTCAAGCATCTGACTCGGATTTTCCCCTGTAGCGGTAATCCTTGGTGTGAATACTTCACTGAAATCATTGTATTCCTGACTCCAGAAAGCGGTTCCCCAGGCTTTGTTCAATGTATCAACATCCTTATATTTAGCCTTCAGCCAATCCTGAAAAGCCTTTCTGCAGCTATCGCAGTGGCAAAAATCCGCATGACTGTTGCCAAGCTCATTATCAATCTGCCAGCCGATGACATTTTTATTATCGGCATATCTTTCAGCCATTTTTCCGGCAATTATCCTGCATTTTTCTCTATATAATTTGTTTGACTGACAGTCATGGTGCCTTCCGCCGAAGCCTCTTGTAATCCCCATCCTGTCAACCGGAAGAATTTCCGGATATTTGTTTACCATCCAGGCAGGAGGTGCCGCTGAAGGGGTTCCAAGTATACATCTGATGTTGTACTTTTCCATCAGTGCAATGGCTCTGTCCAGCCAGTCAAAATCAAATTCACCTTCTTTTGGCTCCATTTTATGCCATGAAAACTCGGCAAGCCTAACTACCTGCAAGCCCATTTCCTTCATAAGGCGGGCATCGGTTTCCCAGCGTTCTTCCGGCCAATGCTCGGGATAATAATCCACGCCAAAATGAATATCCTTATACTCCTGCATATACTAAACCTCCAACAAATTATATTTTCTTTGACCACTTACTGCAGTCCCATACATCGGTAGCAAATCCCGCATAAAAATCCGGTTCATGACATACCATAAGAATGCTTCCTTTGTATGCCGTTAATGCTCTCTTAAGCTCGTCCTTGGCATCCACGTCCAAATGGTTGGTGGGCTCGTCCAGCACCAGAATATTCGAAGGCCTGTTAATAAGCTTACACAGTCGAACCTTAGCCTGCTCTCCACCGGAAAGAACTTTAACCTTACTTTCAATGTGCTTGGTGGTAAGCCCGCATTTTGCGAGGGCACTTCTAACCTCATACTGAGTGAACCCGGGAAATTCCTGCCATATCTCCTCTATACATGTAGTCGAAATATCAGGAGACATTTCCTGTTCAAAATAGCCAATCTCAAGATAATCTCCAAGGCTGACCTTACCGCTTACCGCAGGAATCAGTCCAAGAATACTCTTTAAAAGAGTGGTTTTTCCGATACCGTTGGCACCGGTAAGTACAATCTTGCTTCCCCTCTCCATTTTAAGTTCAAGAGGCGATGAAAGAGGCTCATCATAACCGATTACAAGATTGTCTGTTTCAAAAATATATTTACCGGAGGTTCTGGCCTCCTTAAAGTTAAATTCAGGCTTGGGTTTCTCCATTGTCTTCTCAATAATATCCATATTATCAAGTTTCTTTTGCCTTGACATTGCCATATTTCTGGTGGCAACACGAGCCTTATTGCGGGCCACAAAATCTTTAAGCTCGCGGATTTCCTGCTGCTGCTTATTGTAGGCTGCCTCCTGCTGAGCCATTCGCATCTCGTGAACCTTAACGAAATCATCGTAGGTGCCCACATATCTGTTGAGTTTCAAATCCTCCATATGATATATCAGGTTTACTACGCTGTTAATAAACGGAACATCATGAGAAATAAGGATAAACGCATTCTCATAATCGTTAAGATATCTCTTAAGCCACTCAATGTGCTCCACATCAAGATAATTGGTAGGCTCGTCCAAAAGAAGAATATCCGGCTTTTCAAGAAGAAGCTTGGCCAGTAAGATTTTGGTGCGCTGACCACCGCTTAATTCGGTAACATCTCTATCCAGACCAAGATCATATATTCCAAGTGCTCTGGAGACTTCTTCCACTTTGGCATCTATCATATAAAAATCATGGCTTGTCAAAAGATCCGAAATAGTACCGGCCTCTTCCATAAGCTCATTCATCTTATCTTCGTCCACGTCACCCAAAGAGGCATATATATTATTCATTTCGGTTTCCAAATCAAACAAATACGAAAATGCTCCTTCAAGAACAGAACGAATAGTCATTCCCTTTTGAAGCACGGCATGCTGGTCAAGATATCCTACATGAACATTTTTTGCCCACTCGATTTTACCTTCATCCGGCATAAGCTTACCGGTAATAATATTCATAAAAGTGGACTTACCCTCACCATTGGCACCAATAAGCCCTATATGCTCACCTTTAAGGAGTCTGAAGGAAACATCCTCAAAAATAGCTCTGACACCAAAACCATGTGTAAGATTTTCTACATTTAATATACTCATATCATAAAATCCTTTTATTTATGCCTTTTTGCGGCAAAATTAACCAAATACTATGATAAATTATAATCCCCACTGTAAGCAATAGCCTTCGCCAAAGAAAATTTAACTTTCCTAAATGTCAAAAAGCTTTGTAAACAGGGGGATTTGTTCTGTGCTGTGTCCTTATTAACTGTTTTGTTAAATTGTGATTATATTTTTATGTGTATCTATTCCGTTATTCCAATAACATATGTTTCCTGCATACCGAAGGCATGTGGGTTCCCGGCGCTTCGAAGGACTCCGGAAAATACGCCTTAAGCGTATAATTATTTTGGGGTCTTCAGATTATACGCCATAATATTTGCACATTATTTTGTGGTGGCATATAAATCTATAGCAACATCAATATTTATATGTCAAATATGCATTGTATTTGAAAATACAAACCGAAAAATGGCCAAATGTGGCGTATAAAATGTACGAAAAGAATCTATTATACGTAAGTCCTGATTTTCTTACTCGTTTACAGGCATATAAATCAGCAATTAGCGGGCTGTTTTGTGCCTTTCCGCCAATCGACAAAACAAAAAAACACGCAGTCACCGATTTACATCATATGACTGCATGCTTATTCTCATTATTTTCTTGTCGACAACAATTAAAGCTTACTGCGTTATCTTTCTTTTACTTTTGCAGCAGGTGAATGGCAAAACCGCCTACCTCATCTTTGAAATATACCGCCTTAATCTTGCCCTTATCGTCTCTGGTGGCAGTACTCATATCAAAGCTTGCACCATTTCTCTCAAGATGATAAATAGCCCTGTCCATATAATTGGTGCCAATGGCAATATGTCCGTTCTTTCCAAGGTATGGACTCTTTAATACTTCAATGCCGGTGCCGGCAAAAATTGAAGATGAACCATCCTTTTTGCCCATTCCAAAGGTATTTCCAAAAAATGAAGCAACTGAGTCAGCTTCTTTATCATCAGATGTATTGATTCCCACATGGCAAACCTCAAAGCCAAGCATCTTTACCACTGCTTCTCTGGTAAGGGCTTCTATTTCATCAAATTTGCCGGCAGCAATAAGATCCTTCTTTACCATCCAGGTTCCACCACAGGCAATAATCTTGGGGAAATCCAAATATGACTTTAAATTAGAAGCATTAACCCCACCGGTAGGCATAAATCGTACCTTACTGTAGGGAGCGCTCATTGCCTTAATCATTTCGATGCCGCCTGCTGCTTCGGCAGGGAAAAATTTAACTACATCAAGGCCAAGCTCCAGTGCAGCCTCCACATCCGAGGGGCTTGATGTACCGGGCATAACCGGAATATTTTTATCAACACAGTATTTTACAACCTTAGGGTTAAGACCGGGACTTACAATAAATTTAGCTCCTGCTCCCACTGCCCTGTCGACCTGCTCCGTAGTAAGAACGGTGCCTGCTCCCACCAGCATTTCGGGGAATTTGTCAGCCATAATACGAATAGACTCTTCTGCTGCATCGGTTCTGAATGTTATTTCGGCACAGGGAAGACCACCCTTGCAAAGTGCCCTTGCCAAAGGCTCGGCATCCTTTGAATCATCAAGTGCGATGACAGGAACAATACCTATACTGTAAATTTCATCAATTACGTTCATTTGTTACCTCTCTATACTGTCTTTTTCATTTTGTACTAAAAAGCTCAAAAACATAATGCCCGTGGCATTGCTATGTAAGTGCTTACATTCACATACTACAACTCGTTGCAACAATAGTCAATCAGCAGTTTCTTTTTACTGTTCATACCATGATTTTTCTCATAAATACCTACTATTTATGATTGAAAAAAGAAAATTACTACTGTATAATCAGTTTATCAAAAATGTAAGCGGTTACATTTTGTTTTACATTTCCCCTGAAGCATCCAAAATCGGTTTAGCTAAATCAAACAGGCGGAACTACAGGACCAGTGTGAATATTTACGACATTTCAAAAGAAGCCGGAGTTTCTACCGCAACTGTATCAAGGGTAATCAACGGAACCTCCAACGTTTCTGAAAAAACAAAAAAAAAGGTTATGGAAGTCATTGAAAAATACGGCTACACTCCAAACGCCTTTGCAAGAGGCCTTGGACTTAATTCAATGAAATCCATAGGTATCCTGTGCGCAGACTGTTCGGATATATATCTGGCAAAGGCAGTTTATTATATTGAGGGCAACCTGCGTTCAGGCGGTTACAACACCATTCTGGCCTGCTCGGGATATACCCACGAGGGCAGGGTTTCGGCTTTAAACCTGCTTGTAAACCAGCGTGTTGACGCGGTTATTATGGTAGGCTCCAATTTTGTTGAAACCGACGACAGCCTAAATGACTATATCAGAGAAGCGGCCAACACTTTGCCCGTTCTTTTGCTAAATGCCGATTTAGACTACCCAAATGTTTTCTGTACTTTAAGCGACGATTTCAAATCTTCTCAGGAAGCCGCACTGGCATTAATAAAAGCCGGAAAAAAGGACATTTTGTATTTGTATAATTCAAAATCATACAGTGGTTTAAAGAAACTTTCCGGATTTCAGTCCGCACTGTTAATGAGCGAGCTTGAAATAAACAAAAATCTTATTCTTTATTACGAAGGTGTTCGTGAAAATATCGAAGGAGCCTATTCATTTCTTGAAACAGTTTTCGCAGAAAGAAAAATAAAATTCGATGCATGTATGGCAGCCGATGACGTTTTGGCCACTGCATTTGTCAAATACGCAAAAAAACAGGGCCTGCGTATTCCCGAAGATATTTTTGTTATCGGTTACAACAATTCTATTCTTACGGTTTGCAGCGAGCCGGAGCTGACATCCATAGACAGCCACCTTGAGACCCTTTGCAACCAGCTTGTAAAAACCTGCATAGGAACACTTAACAACGAAGATATGCCACAAAAAGTTATTTTTTCCGGGGAACTTATACATAGAGGTACCACAATACTCAAATAGTATACGGAGGACATTTATATGAAGAAATTTATGGATGAAAATTTTCTTTTATCCACAGAGACTGCTCAGAAATTATTTCATAACTACGCGGAGAACTCTCCCATTGTGGATTACCACTGCCACATTAATCCGAGAGAAATTGCCGAAGACAGACACTTCGACAATATAACCCAGGTGTGGCTTGGAGGAGATCACTACAAATGGAGATTCATGCGTTCCTGCGGTGTTGAAGAATACTACATCACCGGCGCTGCCTCCGATAAGGAAAAATTCTTCAAATGGGCCGAAGTCCTGGGCAAGGCCATCGGAAACCCTCTCTACCACTGGAGTCACCTGGAACTTCAGCGATATTTTGATTATCACGGTGCTCTTAATAAAAACACTGCCGAAGAGGTATGGAACATCTGTAACGCCAAGCTTGCCTCTCCCGAAATGAGCGCCCGAAACATTATAAAAAAATCCAACGTTACACTTATTTGTACCACCGACGACCCCATCGATTCTCTGGAGTGGCACGATATTATCGCCAATGATAAAAGCTTTGATGTTCAGGTGCTTCCCGCATGGCGCCCTGACAAGGCCATGGGCATCGAGAAGGCTGATTATACCGCATACCTTGACAAGCTATCCGCTGTCAGCTCAATTAAAATTGATTCTTTTGACCGGTTAAAAGAAGCCCTTTTGAACCGACTTGCTTTTTTTGCTTCCAAAAAGTGCTGTGTATCCGACCACGGACTTGAGTATGTTATGTATGCTCCCGCCACTGATGAGGAACTTAATGCAATTTTCGCCAAGAAGCTTTCCGGTGCCTCTGTTTCAAGAGAGGAAGAATTAAAATTCAAGACCGAAGTCCTTCTTTTCCTCGGAAAAGAATATGACCGCCTGAACTGGGTTATGCAGCTTCATTACGGGGTTAAGCGAGACAACAACACCCATATGTTTAATAAAATCGGCGTGGACACCGGCTATGACTGCATCAGTAACTATGCTCCCTCAGCTCAGCTGGCTGATTTCCTTAATGCGCTGGCTGCTACCGATCAGTTACCCAAAACAATCCTTTACAGCTTAAACCCTAACGACAATGAAGCTATCGGCACCATCATCGGATGCTTCCAAAATGAAAAGGCGGTGGCAAAAATTCAGCAGGGCAGCGCCTGGTGGTTCAATGATAACAAAACCGGAATGCAAAATCAGATGATTTCCCTGGCAAATCTCGGCAACCTGTCCGGCTTTGTGGGTATGCTTACCGATTCAAGAAGCTTCCTGTCCTATACAAGACACGAATACTTCCGTCGCATTATGTGTAATCTCATAGGTAACTGGGTGGAAAACGGTGAATTCCCATACGACGAAGAGATTCTCAGCGAAATCGTAAAGGGTATTTCCTACTACAATGCAGTAAAATACTTTGAATTTGATTTATAAGTCACCTCCGAACCTTCGGAATTTACTATTTACAAGAAAGGAGTTCTAATCATGGAACTTAAATTAAAACCCCGCAGTGAATGCAAATACGATGCCGTATCCTTAGGAGAGGTTATGCTTCGCCTTGATCCCGGCGAAGGACGAATCAGAACAGCCCGCAGCTTCAGAGCCTGGGAGGGCGGCGGAGAATACAATGTTATCCGTGGTCTCCACAAATGCTTTGGTATGAAAACTGCTGTTATTACCGCTTTTGCCGACAATGAGGTAGGCCTTCTTATGAAGGATTTTATTGAACAGGGCGGTGTTGATACCGACCTTATATATATGAAAAAGACCGATGGCATCGGCCGAATTTGCCGTAACGGCCTTAACTTTACCGAAAGAGGCTTTGGTATCCGCGGTGCCGTAGGCTGCTCCGATCGTGCAAATACCGCTATTTCACAGGCCACTCCCGAAGACTTTGATTTTGAATACATCTTCGGAACACTTGGTGTCAGATGGCTTCATACCGGCGGAATCTATGCTGCCCTTTCCGAGCAGTCCTGCGAAACAATTTTGGCAGCAATCAAAACCGCAAAGAAATACGGAACAATCGTATCCTATGATTTGAATTACCGTCCCAGCATGTGGTCGGCTATCGGAGGAAAAGAAAAAGCTCAGGAAGTTAACCGTGAAATTGCCAAATATGTTGATGTTATGATTGGTAACGAAGAAGACTTTACCGCTTGCCTCGGTTTCCAGATTGAGGGAAACGATGAAAACTTAAAGACACTTAACCTTGAAGGCTATAAGAAAATGATTAATGAAGCTGCTGCCGCATACCCTAACTTTAAGGCTGTGGCTACTACTCTTCGCCAGGTAAAAACCGCTACAATAAATGACTGGTCAGCTATTTGCTGGGCCGACGGTGAAGTATATAAGGCAAAACAGTACGACAGCTTAGAGATTATGGACCGTGTTGGCGGAGGTGATTCTTTTGCATCAGGTCTTGTTTACGGCCTTATGACCACAGCCGATGCCGAGACTGCCGTAAACTACGGCGCAGCCCACGGTGCACTGGCCATGACAACACCCGGCGATACCACAATGGCAAGCCTTAAGGAAGTGGAAGCATTAATGGGCGGTGCCGGAGCCCGCGTTCAAAGATAATCGAGGACAAAATCGCTAATCTGCAATTATAAGCATAAATACGCGATAAACAACAGGTCAAAACAGTAATTTGCAATAAACAAAATTTCAATGCAGTAATTGCGGTTATTAACCCTTTATGAAAAATAATAAAAGCGGCGCCGGTACATAATCGTATCGGCGCCTTTTTTTCTGAAATTCTATATTTTTCTCACTATATTGTTATTTCAACT
>JAZUJC010000067.1:0-6518 GCA_045642625.1 Lachnospiraceae bacterium | reverse complement strand
ACAGGCTCCATAATAATCATGGGAATATTTCGTTTAACCAGAATATCGTACAGTTCCCCTGAATGCACTACTTTATTGTCCCAGTCGGCATAGTTTAACTGAATCTGTACAAACTCTGTTTCAGGGTGCTTATCAAGTACCTGCTCCAAAAGAGCCGGAGTTCCGTGAAATGAAAATCCAAAGTGCTTAATCTTTCCCTCATTCTTTTTCTCAATTCCCCAATTAAAGCAGTCAAGCCTTTCATAGGTATCGTAATTGTTACCGTCTTCAAGACTGTGCAAAAGATAGTAATCAAAATATCCTGCACCGGTTCTTTCCAGCTGTTCGTTAAATACCCTATCCCTGTCAGCTTCTGTTTTAAGAACCCAGGCAGGAAGCTTTGTGGCAACGGTAAAGGATTCTCTCGGATGTCTCTTTACAAGAGCTTCCTTAATCATCTTTTCTGAATTGCCGCCATGATACACATATGCCGTATCAAAATAGTTCATTCCGGTATTCAGATATGCATCCACCATACTGCATACCTGTTCAAAATCCACTGCTCCGTCCTTTTCCGGAAGTCTCATCAGGCCAAAACCAAGTTTCGGCATTTTAGCAACATCAATAGTCATACCAGTACCTCCAATCATCACATAAATGCTTAATAATTTATTTACACTCGGCTGACAGCTTATGAATACCATCAACCGTACCCTCATATGTTTCAAATATTATTCCTTTAAAGCCAAGCTGTCTGGCAACCTCCACATTTTCCGGAGTATCATCCACAAAAACGCACTCGGTGGGGTCCAGCTTATATCTTTCAAGGAAAAGCTTGTAAAAATTCACATCGGGTTTTGTCATTTTCTCCTGAAATGACAGACAGCCACCGTCAGTGTATTCCATAAATGCCAATGAAGCGCTGCATTCCCTGAATGCTTTGCTTGAATAGTTGGAAAGATAATATACGCCATAGCCCTCTGCCTTTAACTGTTTTACCAAATCAATGGCAAAAGAACGCATTGTAAGCATCCCGTTTATGTTTTCGTAGGCAGCATAAATATCCTGCTCAATCTCCGGGTCCAGGCTCGCGAAAGCCTTTAATGCCTCGTCTTCGGTTAAATCACAGCGTTCAAAGGCTTCCCAGTAAGGACTCATAAGCGAAGCCTTTAAAATACGCTTAATCATATCCGGCCCAAAGCCTTTATTAAGCAAAAACTCTTTTATTCTGTAATCAGCCAGTACATTTCCAATATCAAATACTACATTTTTAATCATTTCCATAACTCCTTGTACATATCCAAATTATTAACCGGTTTATATAAACAATGCCTTATTTTTGCCTTTTATGAGGCAAAAGAAGCAACCGCGAAGTTATCTTTCTATACTCACTGTAGTCGGGTCTTCTGCTTAACTGACGCTTCTCCATCATGGGAATAGATATAAAATTAAACAAAAGAACAACAGACAGCGCACCTGCACCATAAAACCATTTTTCGGGAGCATAGGGAAGCATGGCAAGAAAAGTTCCTATCCAAACCGATATTTCACCAAGGTAATTGGGGTGTCTTGAATAATTCCACAATCCTTCTCTACAGGTCGTTTTCTCTTTGGTATTTTCAAGAAACCTGTGCATATGGCGATCGGCAAACAGCTCAAGGGCCGTTCCCATTAGAATAATAAGAATACCCGGAAGTGACAGCCAGCCCGCCTTTTCCTCTGACAACGCAAAAATAGGAAGCATTCCACCAAATACTACAAGAGTGGGTACCATATGAATACCAAAGAAGTTGGCCATAAACCACATGAATGGTCCGTTATTGTCACGGAACATTTTGTATCGCCAGTCTTCGTAAGAAAAATCAGAAAAAACTGTAATCCAGTTTATAGTGAGCCTTAACCCCCAAAGCTGGAATGCCGCAAAGAATAATATGTGCATCAGTGAAAATGATCCGTTTACTATATAAATCCAGGCCACCATCACCATAGGAGTCAGCGACCAGTATGGATCGTAAACACTGGAATTTTTAAGTAAAACCGAAAAGATGAAGGTTACAACCGTAGCAACCACATCAAAAACAAACAATTTCAAAATAAAATTATCTATACCGATAACCGACAGGGCACCAACCGCATAAACCAGCACATATATTGCCGTAATAACCAATAGAGCCTTCAATCTCTTCATTTTATACAATTATCCTTTCCCGGGTAACTAATCTCATCTCCCCACGACATTACTTCATCCACGAAACCGTCAATAGCCACCAGTCCGTATTGCCACAAGAAAGCCCTGTCCTTCTCGGATATCTGATTAAGCTCCATCCATAGGACTTCTTTTATACACTGCTTGTCTGCCGGTTCTTCAGGGTCATATCCCATAACAGCTTCCTGGTCGTCGGATACACTGACCTCAAAGGCATATTCTGTCCGGCCGTTGTTGTATATTTCCGCAAGCTTTCTGACAATCCTTCCATCAAGACCGCATTCTTCCTTTAACTCCCTTATTGCGGCCTGCTCCGGTGTCTCACCTGCTTCGATTCCGCCTCCCGGTATAGTATAAAAACTTCTCTCCCGAAAGCTTATTTTTTCCATCAGTATCTTTTTGTTTCTGACTACAAATACAACACTTCTGTTTCTCATCTGCCAATCCCTTTTACTGTTTTTGCTCATTATAACAAAACTCCGCCTGAAATAACAAATTCAAACGGAGCCTGCATTATGAACAAATCATCTATTTGGCAGAACAATCAATGTCATAGCTTACAAAAGCAAAATATCTGCTGTCGCCTGACCAGGAATTTACATTAATTGAACCCTGACCACCGAAGAATTCCAGTATTCTCTTTCTGTTAGAACCATCATAGTCCATCATCCAAAGCTCTACCTGCATATTGGGCAAATGCTCACCGGGATGGGAATCCCCAACTCTGTAAGCAAGATTTACCACCTTTTTGCCATCGGGAGATACATGGCCAAACCAGTTATTTCTATCCTCAAAGGTCATCTGCCTTACATTGCTTCCGTCCCTGTCCATTCTGTAAACCTGCATAAGACCGGATTTTGTGCTGATAAACCATATATGCTTTCCGTCAGGAGAATACTCCGGTCCGTCGTTGAAGCCATCAGTTGTTAAGCATTTTTCTTCCCCGCCCTCTGCGGAAATGGTATATATACCAACAGACTGTTTTCCGTCAATATTTCTGAAAGCACAGTAAGCAAGTTCCTTACCGTCCGGAGACCAGCCGTGAAGATAGCTGGGAGCGTTCTTTGTAACAAGCCTTGCTTCACCGCCCTCAATAGGAAGAATAAATATGCGGGAGCCGCCACCGTCAGGGGGTTCATAATCACTGCTGACTGCAATGCTCTTTTCATCGGCACATACCACATGGTCATTGTTACATCTGTTGGCTATGCCCGACTCAATCCTCGTACTTTCTTTTGTCTCAAGGTCAAACTTATAAATTGACCCCTCGCTGTTATATATCAGGTAATTGCCGTTATTTATCCAGTTGGGTGCTTCAATTACCCCGGGGAAGCTCTTTACAACACTAACCTTACCGGTTTTGGTGTCATAAATATTTAAAAAGCTTATTGTATTGGGACGCTGCTGACCGATATCCATAAGATACCGGTAAGATTTGGATGCATCCTCCAATACATTGTCGTAGGCATCCGCATCTATAAAGAGCGGAATTCCGGTTGCACGGCCAAACTGCATAAACATTTCATTGTCCAGTGTTCCCTGACCTATACAGGTGTCCACATCGGTATCAACCGACATATCAAAATCCTTAAAATGAAGAGATTCTATGCGCTGTGCATTCCTCATAATAAACGCCATGGGATCCTCTCCGCCTCTGGCTGCCCATCCGGTGTCAAACTGCATGCCAACCTTACCAAGGCAGATGTCTGTCATATACTCGTAAGCTGTCATTCCCTGAACTTTGGCACTTATATCATGCTTTCCGTTATGAAGAAGCAGCCTTGCGCCGTAAGGCTCCAGTGCTTCTGCAACCTGTCTGTATACAAATGCTCTCTCCTGAAGAGCCACAATATCGGTTCCGGCAACTCCTACCACAAAATGCTTTATATTGTAAGCCTGTGCCAGCTTAATCATAACCGGTATGGTTGCAAGATAGTCGTTACTTGACACATGACAGGATATTACTTCCAAGCCGATTTCATTAAGCATCGGGAAGTATTCCCCGCACTGTTCAATTGTCCAAAAAGAAGGAGCACCCGATTCCCCATCAAGGGTAATACAGGGTTCAACCCTGTTAATACCGATTTTCTTAAATCCCTCAAACAGTTCTTTGGCTCCAAGCGTTCCCTTGGCAACCGGTCCATATAACTGAATACCTATAATCATTTTTAACCTCTCCCATAAGTGCTAAGACTATTTATTTGTAAACAAAGCTTCCACTCTCTTTAACTGTTCTCTGATTTGTAAATGCTGAGGACACTTTCTTTCACAGAAACCACAGTTTAAACATTTATCGCTTAAGCATCCGCCCTTTTCCACGTATTCATCAAACATATGCTGTGCGTGGTCTTTTAAATCGTAAACATTCTTGTATGTAAACATATTGAATATCCTGGGTATTTCAATACCTGCGGGACAGGGCTGACAGTACTTACAGCCTGTACAGTACAAATCGCTGAACTTCTTTAACTGCTCCATGGAATCGCCAAGAACCTTCCATTCTTCTTCGGAAAATTCCACATCGCCTGAAGCAATGGCCAAATTCTTCTTTACCATATCAAGAGTCTGCATTCCTGAAAGAGCACAGCTTAAGTTAGGATTTCCAAGGCAGAATTTGAATGCCAGTTCGTAGGTGGGAAGGGATTCGTTACCGGTTAACTTACTGTAAAGCTGTGTGGGAGCAGCCAGGCGTCCACCGCCTACAGGGCCCATAGCCACAGTACCAAGCCCCTTGCTGTGTGCGTAGGCCAGCATTTCCTCGTTGCTTCTATCCAAAAGATTATACTGAACAAGCATACTCTCCATAGGAACGCCAAACGCTTCCGAGCTGTCAATTATATGCTTAATAGCACTTGGATCGTCATGGAAGGAGAAAGAAATGTGGCGAATAAGGCCTTCTTCTTTTGCCTTTCTTGCATCCTCCAAAAGATTCTGCGCCATAATAATGTTATCGAATTTATCCTTACTGATTCCCCAAAAATGATAAAAATCAAGATACCCGGTATCAAGATTGCTTAAGGTTGATTCAAGCTGACGGCGAAAATCTCCGGGCTTTTTGGCTACTTCGGTGGGGAATTTGGAAGAAAGCAGCACCTTATCCCTAAATTCCTTCACACCGTGTCCAAGAGCAGCCTCACTGTCACTGTTACAGTAATAGGGAGCAGTATCAAAATAATTGATGCCTCCTTCGTAGGCTTCCTTAAGCATCACATCGGTTTTTTCAAGTTCAACACATTTCTTTCCGTCTATTTCGATTTCAGGAAATCTCATACAGCCAAAGCCCAGTGCAGAGATTTTTTCTCCTGTTTTACCAAATTCACGATATATCATATTTTGTCCTCCGAATTTATATATTGGTTAAACGGTGTACGACAGTGATTGCAGGAATCTTTCACTGTCAGCCCCCGCATTGAATGTGTAGGCTCCGTTTTCAAGCACCATTTCCTGCAATGTCTCATCAAAGCACTTAAGAAGATGTTTATCTGCCGATAGAATAACCTTCTTTGTAGTACCTGCGGGAACCGTTACCCGCTTAAAGGCAACCAGTTTCTTATGGGGGCGCTTATACTTACTGTCTTTTCGCTCCATATATATCTGGACTACTTCGTCACCGTCCACCGCTGAATCATTGGTTACATTTATGGCAAAAGAAATACTGTCATCACTTTCGCTTTCTATTGCAAAAGAATCCATGGAAAATTTGGAATAGCTAAGTCCATAGCCGAAGGGGTACAACGCTTCGGCATCCATATACAGATAAGTCATTTTGCTCTTTTCTATGTCGTATTCAAATATTGAGGGGAATTTGAAATCCTTTTTATACCAGGTACTTGCCAAACGCCCTGCGGGATTTGCCCTGCCGGTCAATATATTGGCTATTGCCCTGCCAAGCTCCGGTCCCGAATGTGTGGAATATAGGATTGCAGGACAGGTATCGTTAAACTCATCTACTCCGTAAGGATAGCTGGACACCATAAGCATAATTGTATTGGAATTTACATTAAGCATCCTCCGAACCAGTTGTTCCTGCCTTGGAGCCAATGCTATGCTCTCTCTGTCGTAACCCTCGCGGCCTACCTGAACGGGATGATTACCCACACATGCAATTACAATATCAGCTTCTTTTGCCAATTCCTCACATCGAAGATCTCCGTCTGACACGGTTTCAATCTGGAAAACCGTTGCCTCGCCATCCTCTGTAATCTTTATTTCTCCGGCACTGTCCATTACCAGCTTCTGCTTATTCCAGGATGTAAAATATACTCCCCATTCTGTTTCGTGAGGCGTCATTATGGGCCTCACAAACCACATATAAGCGTCCTTGGCTGTACAT
>JAZUJC010000066.1:0-2012 GCA_045642625.1 Lachnospiraceae bacterium | reverse complement strand
CAGTACCAGCTTCATTTGTAAATGTAAGCTTTGCAACGGAGCCATCCTTCAACGCATTATATGAAAGCCTGAATCTTGTAATTTCTTCTCTGTAAACGCCCTGCTCAGACATATCGTCCTGATGTGTATATCTGATAGTATCAAGAGCATCTGTGTTGCCTTCTTCCCAGATTGTAAAATCAACTTCCTCATTCTTTTCAAAGGTAAGTGAAGTATCTGTTCTAAAACCTGTGAAAAGGCTTCTTCCTGCGAAATCCACATTTCCTGTGTTATATATTTCAGCCGCAAGGGATTCAAGGTTTTCAAGAATGATTCTTCTGTCTGATGCAGTAAGTGTATCACTTGTACCCTTAACGTACTGTTTACGAATATCGGTAATAATCTCCGACAGGGTATTGATTGCATCCTCGGTTACATCCAGCCATGACTCGGCATCCTCGGCGTTCTTTTCCCTAAACTGCTCGGTCTGGCTTACGCTGGTACGCAGTCTCAAAGAACGAAGAGCGATAATCGGGTCGTCGGAGGGACGGGATATTTTCTTTTCGGTAGCAATCTGTGTAGAAAGCTTGTCCTGAAGAATTTTGTTACCGTTAATATTTGTAAGTGAATTGTTCTGAATAATCTTATTGGTTATTCTCATATTCTTTGTATCCTCATTAACACTGCTTTATGATTTAAACTCCGGTTTGAAGAATTAATCTATCATATATTTCGGTAAAAGTTTGAATCATTTTAGAGGCAAGGTTGTAATTATTTTGATATCTTACGAGGCTTATTGCTTCCTCGTCGGAATCTACGCCGGAAATCGATAATCTCTGGTTATTAATTGTATTACTCATTGTATTGTAATAGGTCTTTCCCGACTTTGCCCTGGCCGAATTCAAGGCCACATCCGAGAGAAGGCTCTGTAAAAATTCACTGGATGAGCCGCCACGGAAACCGATTCTGCCGGTATCTGATACCAGTTTGGTGGCATCTGTCTTTAATTCAAGCAGTTCAAAAACGATATCTGCCTTGGACTCGCCGTCTGAAACGCCTGTCCTGGTAGCAAGCTTTGTAGGATCGCTTGAAATCTCTTTGTTAATAGCAAAGTTGGCAGCTGTCAAAAGATAATAGCTGTCATAATAAGGAACCTCATCGCTTCCGTCAAGATCATAGGAATAGCATTCCTTGGGGCCATTGGTGTAGTAATCCTTAAACATCATCTGATTACCCAGTACATCGTTGGCTGCAAAAAGAATCTGTCCGGGATTGCCATAGGAATCAACTGCTCCATCCTGAAGAAGAATCTTGTTAAAGTTTTTGGCAAATAACCTTACAAATTCGTTTATCTGCTCCTGATAATAAGGAATACCCTGGTAATCTACCGATTTACCGACCTTGGCTTCCTTATCAAGACGGGAATTGGAAAGAGTACATTCACCATATGTATTATCAAGTTTAAAGGTGTAAATACACTCGTCACCATCAAGCTTATAGCTCCAGTCCGAATAATAATAAACCTCTGTTCCGAGAGCGATTTTGCCTCCGGTGCTGGAAAGTGTACACTTATCAAGATCCTTTAAATAGTCATAAGAAACCTTTACTTCAACCTCATTCGTTGCCAGGTCAACCTTGGAAACCTTTCCGTTGAAAAATTCGGTATTGTTACCGTCTCTTAACTCAATAAGGCCCTGAAGCTTTCCGCCTGTCATTGTGCTGTATAAATTGAAGCTGGCTCCGTTGTCCCACTTAAGATCGTAAAGGCCAACCGCATCGGACTGGTTAACTGTTTCGTACACTTCACGCTGAACGCACTCGATATTGTTGTAGTCGTTGGTATCAACCAGTACCTGACCGCCTGCAATTGTAACCATATAACGGTTTGCGCCGGTGTTGTAGTTGTTTACCGTATCAATAATGGGAGTTTCTTTTACATCAACCGACACATACTCGGAAAGGTGATCAATCAAGAGAGCTCTTTTATCTCTAAGTTCATTGGCGTGGGAGCCTGTTAACTCGATAACATTAAT
>JAZUJC010000065.1:0-7017 GCA_045642625.1 Lachnospiraceae bacterium | reverse complement strand
ATTGGACAGTACAGGGTGACTGGAAATTCGATACCAAGTACTGGCCCGATCCCAAGGCTATGGTAGACGAGCTTCATTCAATGGGTATTAAGGTTATCGTTTCTGTATGGCCTTCCGTAGACCGTAAGAGCGAAAACTTCTATCCGATGATGGACAGAGGACTTCTCATTAAAACAGAGCGTGGTGCAGCTCAGACATATGATTATCAGGGTGACTGTGTTGAAATCGATCCTTTCAATCCCGAAACAAGAAAATATGTATGGGAAGTATGTAAAAAGAACTACTACGACTTCGGTATAGATGCTTTCTGGCTTGATAACTCAGAGCCTGATTACGGTGTTTACGATTTCGAAAACTACAGATATTTTGCAGGTCCTGCTCTTCAGGTAAGTAATATGTATCCTCAGATGTACAGCCGTGCTTACTACGATGAAATGAGCAAGCTTGGCGACGGTACCGTAGTTAACCTTTTAAGATGTGCCTGGGCAGGCTCTCAGAAATACGGTAACGTTGTTTGGTCAGGTGACGTTCCTTCTACATTTAAGGCATTTAAGGATCAGGTTTGTGCCGGCCTTAATATGGGTCTTGCCGGTATTCCCTGGTGGACAACCGATATCGGTGGTTTCATGACTGATGATGTTAACGATCCTAACTTCCAGCAGCTGCTTATTCGCTGGTATCAGTTTGCTGTATATTCTGCAGTTCTTAGAATGCACGGTGACAGAGGTCCCTACAACATTCCTGCGCTTGATGACCGTGATTGGGGTGGCGGATATCTTCATACCGGTCAGCCCAACGAGCTTTGGAGCTACGGTGAAGATAATTACAAGATTATGAGAAACTATTATGATGTGCGTATTTCAATGCACGATTACATCAAGTCTCTCTACGAAGAAGCAAGCACCAACGGTTCTCCTCTTATCAGAACCATGTTCTACGAGTTCCCTGCCGACAAAAAGTGCTGGGAAGTAGAAGATCAGTATATGTTTGGTGCCAAGTATCTTGTTGCTCCCATTTTCGAGCTTAACTGCTTCGAAAGAGAAGTATATCTTCCCGAAGGAGCTAAGTGGCAGCTTACTTCCACCAAGGAAGTTTTTGAGGGTGGTCAGACTGTTAAGGTTGATGCACCTATCGAATACAGCCCTGTATTTGAAAGAGTATAAAGTGTTTTGCGAGGCCCGGGAGCTTTCCCGGGCTTTTTTTGTTAATGTGGCTTTAATCCCCTATTAGTATTATCTACTTGTTATTATGAAGTATTGTCTGCTTTTGTAGGGGAATTTTAGAGGTTTACGATGAAAACGACGATTATGGCAATAGTAGCCGTTCTTTTTCTTATAAGTGTAATATGTACATTACTTTCTTTCAGCAAGTCCAATCGTTCAGGAAGGCTTCTTGGCTGGAGCAGCTTGTTCAGCGCATTCTTACACCTTGCTTATATCATTATTTTTTCAACTGATTCATTTGAATTGATGGCCTTTTTAAGGTGCGCCCAGTTTGCGTTTGTGGACTGTTTATTCTTTTGCCTGTTTGAATTCGTTTTTGAATATATTCAGAAACCCTTGAAAAAGGCCGTTACCATTGTTGTTGCTTCGATAGCCACCCTGGATTGTATTCTGTTTCTCACCAATTCAGCCAATGGTTACGTGCTGTCGATTAAAGAGTTTTCTTATGCAGACATTCATTCCGTTGCCGAGACTTTTCATCCCCTGTATTATTTGCATTTGGTACTGTGCTACGGATTGTGCCTGTCAATGATTGTGGCTACTTTGGTTAAGAGCATCAATACTCAGCGTTTGTATCGTGCAAAATACAGGCTGATTATGATTATCCTTATTGCATCCATGTTTGGAAGTGCTGTTCCTGCGTATGTGGTAAAAGACATCATTAATATCGGCGATGTGATGCTTACCGTAGTTATTCTGGTAATATATCTCGGCGCCTTCAGCTCTTCAAAGAAAAAGCTTATTTCAAGACTGCATGTATATGTAGACAACAATATTTCAGATGCAACAATTCTTTATGACAATCAGGGAGTGCTTTTAAATATAAACAATAAGGCTGTTTCGCTGTTTGAACGCGATATTTGCGAGACTAGCGAGCGTCTGCTTACGTATTTGGGCTTCCCGGATGTGGACGGCACATATAAAAAGAAAATTCGTGAAGGCACCTACAACGTATCCATTAAGGCGTTAAACGATGAAAATGATTATGTAATAGGTAAAACCTTCATTTTCCATGATATTACCGATGTGGAGACTCAGGTTGAGAGAGAGCACGAAATTGCAATTACAGACCCTCTTACCGGCGCTAACAACCGACTGGGATTCCTTGAGGCTTCCAATGATTATCTTTATAAAAACGAGTCGGAAGCAGGCTTTGCCATGATTGTAAGCGGCATTAAAAACTTTAAGGGACTTAATGCAACCTTTGGTACAAGAGCCGGAGATTTGGTGCTTAAATATATTGAGCGTCGTTACCACGATTATCTTAACAGCTATCCAATGGTTTACGGCCGTACTGCCGAGAGTAAATATGCGGTGCTTGTTCCTTTTGATGCGGTTGATGAAATAACATCTGCAATGACCTGTATTGACGTGCCCATTGATGCCGACCTTAACATCCATGTAGATATGTGCCACGGTTTTATGGTGCTTACGGATATAGGAAAGCCTTTGGATTATTACTATGAACGCGCGCAGCTGGCTTTGTCGGAATGCAAAAGAAACCTTACCAGTACCACTCTTGAGTATTCATTTGAAATGGAAGAAAAGGTACAAAGAAGACAGTATCTGGTTACTCAGATGCATGAGGCTATCAGAGAGAACCAGTTCTTTATCGAACTTCAGCCTCAGATTAACTTAGAGACGAGAGAGGTTACCGGAGCCGAGGCCCTTGTAAGGTGGCAGCATCCCAAGCTTGGTCGAATTGCTCCCTTTGAGTTCATTCCATTATTTGAGGAAAACGGATTCATTGTGGATCTTGATGTACATATTTGGGAAAAGGCGGCAAGAACAGTTAAGGAGCTGGCTGACAAAGGCTTATATAACGGCAGTGTTTCAGTCAATATATCCCAGATTGACATTATGAACATTGATGTACCGGCGGCACTTGAAAGAATAGTCAACAAAGTGGGACTTTCACCTGACAAGCTTCATGTTGAGATTACCGAAAGTGCCTGCGTAGACAGGCGTGAAACCCTTATCAGAACAATGGATGCGCTTAGAGAAAAAGGGTTTATTATCGAAATCGACGACTTTGGAAGCGGTTATTCCTCACTTAACGTTTTAATGTCACTTCCTTTTGATGTGGTTAAGCTTGATATGGCCTTCATGAAGGAAGGCAGCATGGACGGTCGTAACGGAATTGTAATAGAGACTATTGCCAACATGATTCATGCCCTTGAAGCTACAATTATTGTAGAGGGTGTAGAAACTGAAAATAATGTTGAAAACACAGTAAGATTCGGTGGCGATATTGTACAGGGCTATTATTTCTCACGTCCCCTGTCAGTGGATTCTTTTGTGGAATTTGTGGGAAGAAAATAACAGAAAGCTTAAGCGGAATTCGTGGAAAAAGATAACAGAAAGCTTAAGCGGAATTTCAAAGATAACAGAAAGAATGAATTGTAAAATGACCTCTTTGCCGATTGTGCCGGTAAAGAGGTTTTTTACATAAAAAAACAGTTGTCTGCTTCCATAAATTTCTATTAATGAGCTCGGGACCGCTAATTTCTTTCAAATTGTCATTCTATACGCCTAAATGAGTGAGCGCCGATTGTGTGTTTGCGTATAAATATAAACAAGCAAAGTGCTTTATATGCCTGCACAAAATTTCAAGCAAAATATTTGACCTATAATTCATTCAAATCTTCGTAATTATATGCCTATTCCGCAAAAAAGCACTACACTGTAGAGATTAGCTATCAATTCTTTTGGTCCTATGGCCCCGAAAGAAAACAGGTAAATGCCGAAAGAAAACAGGTAAATGCCAAAAGAAAATAAGATATGTTATACTCATTTTATGAACTTTAAAACGAAACGTTATTTAAGCAATTTCATAGCGTTGGCAGTGATACTGAGCCTGAATGCGGTGCTCAATTACTTAAACAGCTTTGAACTGCTGCCCTGGAGGATAAGAACCCTTGTAAACTGTGCGGTTTATGATGGCATTTTGGCATATTGGGCGGTATCTATTCAAAGAAGAATTGTGGACAGAAAAATACGCCACCTGCTGTTAAATGTTGCAGGTTTTTGTTTTTTGTGGATTCTTTTCAGAACGATCAAATATGATCTAATTCCGAATGATATGCCGGATTTGATTAATTTCTTCTGGTATTTATATTATTTTTCTCAAATCGGAATTGCAGTTACGATTTTAAAGGTGTCCCTGTACATTAACAGGGAAAAGGGAAAACGCCCTGTCCTGGGTATTAGGATAGTTCAGACCGTATCATTGATTCTTCTTGCTCTTGTGCTTACCAACAATTATCACGAGCTGGCTTTCGGAGTAAAAGAAAATACAACCCACGCCGATCACGGACCGGTTTATTTTGCTGTGGTTGTGTGGATACTGCTTCTTACAGTAGCATCTTTTGTTCATATGGGGCTTGCCTATTCAGGCACTAAGCTGAGCAATAAACTGGTTTTACCGATAGGAATTGTGCTGGTGGCAATATTGAACCTTGTGTTATATTTCCTCGGTATTAAGCCCTTTGTGCGGATGGATTTTACCGTGTTTACCATAGCGTTTATTGTATGTGTGCTGGAATCCTTGATACAGATTAATATGATTCCGTCAAACAGTGATTTTAACTGGTGCCTTCAAAATTCCTCCATCAAACTGCAGTTATGGGACAGGAATTATTCAGAGAGACTGTCCTCTCCTAATATTCACACCATTGACGAAAAATTTTTAAAAAGAATGATAGAGCAATCTCCCCAAATGCCCGACGACAATACGGAAATGTTTGCTTCGCCGATTCGCGGAGGTTATGCGGTATGGGAAAGAGATATTTCAAGAGAGCAGGAACTGATAGATGAGCTTACCGCTATAGGCGGTGAGATTGAGGCAGCCTCGATGGTGCTTAGAGATAACATTCGTGTTGAAGGAAAGAAGCATGAGCTGGAGCAAAGAAACCGTCTTTACGACCTTATTGCAGCCAAAACAGAATATAAAATCACTGAACTTCAGCAGCTTATCAGAAAGCTCAGAGTGTCTTCGGATGAGGATTTTAAAGAGCTTATAAAAGAAATAAATATCCGCGCGGTTTACATAAAGCGGAAAAGCAATATGATTCTTCTTGACCAGATGAAATCCTACGATCTTGGAAAAGAGCTTAAGCTTTGCTTTGGAGAAACCTTTACCAATCTAAGAAAAAGCGGTATAGAGGCTGACTATTTATTTCGAGAAGTACCTAAACTGACAATTGATATAGCGCTTATTCTTTTTGATTTACTGGAGTCATTTGTTGAAAACAGACTGTCTGTGCTTAGTGAGATTACCTCCATAGTGACTGATTCAAAAGACCGGATAACCATAACCTTAAACGGCTGTCTTAAGGATTTGCTTGCGGATGAGAAGGTGCTTAGCGATTCTTTTGGCAAATGGCGGGAAATTATTGATGACAACTACGGCGGTTCAATTTTTACTGAGACCGACAACAGTTCATACAGTGTAATGGTGGTAATCCCGAAGGGAGGGCGATATCTATGAGCATTACAAATATTTCCCTAATTATGGTATTTGCCGGCTTTATCGCCATTGAACTGCTGGTGGCACTAAGACTTTACAGATTTAAGTTTAACCCCAAAATAATACCTGATATCGGCATACTGATTGTGCTGATGACAGAGGGCTTTATCCTGTACAACATAAGGATAGACGAGAACAGTATAGCCAATCCCTTTGGGGATTTTCCTGTAATGATACTGGTTGGCGGGCTTTGTCTGTTTATTCCCACACTGACTATGGGCTATGCAATAAGCGAGCTTTTAAGAGAATATAAGTGGCGTATCGGCACAATAAACGATGCCTCCGCTTCTGTGGCTTTTGAGCAGATTGACTGCGGAATAATGTATACTGAATCTGACGGTTCGGTGGTATTGGTTAATTCCAAAATGAAAGAATTTTCCAGAGATATTTTTGGCATGGACAGGTCCTTTCAGACCGACTTTTGGAGCAGGCTTGTTAATTATGAATCGGAAACGGCAGCCAGGATTGAGTTTGCGGGAGATATGACTTTTGCGTTGGAAGATGGCAGGGTTATTTCAATGTCCAGAAAAAATATCGGAAGGAAGGGCCGTGATTATTATGAGATAACGGCTCAGGATATTACAGATATATATCAAAAAAGCAATGAACTGAGAAATAAGGTTTCCGAGCTGGCCGAGCTGGAAGAAAGGCTGGCGGCAACCCTGGAAAACATTGCAGACATTCAACAGGAAAGAGAACTGTTAAATTACAAATACCATATCCACGATGAGCTGGGGAATGTGATTTTAAGAGGACACAGAATCCTTGCATCAGAATTGCTTTCAGCAGAAGAAAGAGAAGAGTATATCGAAAGCTGGGTAAAGGTAAACAATAAGTTTATGGCCGGAAGCCGGCAGGGATATTTTACAGGCGAGAATGCTTATATCGACATAGTGAAAATGGCAGAGGGGCTTGGCTGTTCAATAGAGTTTAAGGGTGACAGACCACTGCCCGACGATGTGATGTCTCTTACCATCCGTGAGGCAGTATATAATGCCATTAAGCATAGTCATGCCCAAACGGTTTTTGTCGAAGGCACATCCGGGAAAGATTCTTTTTACCTTAGAATCAGTGATGATGGTGCGGACAAGCCGGTTAATTTCTCGGAAGGCGGCGGGCTTGGTAATATTCGAAGAGCCATCGAATCTGCCGGAGGAACTCTTGAAATCGACAGTACCGACGGCGTTGTTCTTAATATAGTATTGCCGAAAGTTAAACAGAACGAATTATTTTTATAGAAAGCGGAAAAAACATGAACAGAGTATT
>JAZUJC010000064.1:0-6997 GCA_045642625.1 Lachnospiraceae bacterium | reverse complement strand
CCAAAGCAGCAATAGCAGCGATTTTTCCTACTACATCATTAGCAATTTTAACCTTGCTTTCGAACTTGTTTTCCATCATTTCGTTGTCCACTGTTAAACCTCCAAACTGTGATAATTTAATTATATCTACAAACTAGTTTCTTGCAAACTCAGATAACTCAAGGCCCTTATTTCTGTCTATAGTCATCTGAATACTCCATGCATTTACAAATAATAAAAGAGGACGTCCCTTTAAGTCTGTAACCTTCTTCATATCAGAGGTTCCTGTAAGCTTTGTCATATCAATATCTTTGTTTTCAACCCATCTGATGTACTCATAAGGCAGAGGCTCCAAACGGATTTCAACGTTATATTCATTTTCCAGTCTGTATTTTAATACATCAAACTGAAGTACACCTACAACACCAACGATTATCTCTTCCATACCGGTGTTGAGCTCCTGGAAAATCTGAATGGCACCTTCCTGGGCGATCTGCGAAACTCCTTTTATGAACTGCTTACGCTTCATGGTGTCCACCTGCCTGATTTTGGCAAAATGTTCCGGAGCAAAGGTAGGAATGCCTTCATAGCAGATTTTCATTTTAGGTGCGCATACGGTATCACCTATTGAGAAAATACCGGGATCAAATACACCGATAATATCCCCGGCATAGGCCTCGGATAAGATTTTACGCTCGTCGGCCATAATCTGCTGAGGCTGCGACAAACGCATTACCTTATTGCCCTGTACATGCTTAACTTCCTTGTCGGCATCAAACTTACCGGAACAAATACGCATAAATGCAATTCGGTCACGATGAGCCTTATTCATATTGGCCTGAATCTTAAATACAAATGCGGAAAACTCATCTGAGGTTGCCTCAACCATTCCATCCTCACTCTTTCTGGGAAGAGGTGTGGTGGTCATTTCAAGGAAATGCTTTAAAAATATTTCTACACCGAAGTTGGTTAATGCAGATCCAAAGAACACGGGAGTAAGCTGTCCTGCTCTTATCATATCCAAATCGTATTCGGAGCTGGCACCGTCAAGAAGTTCAATTTCTTCAAGAAGCTTTTCCTCGGCATCCACACCGATTTCGGCCTCCATTGCAGCCCTGTCATGGATTGATATAATCTTTGTTTCACCTTCCTTGGTGCCCTTTTGTGTATCTGAATAAGTAACAATACTCTCGGTTTTTCTGTCAAATACGCCCTTAAAGCCCTTACCTGAGCCAATGGGCCAGTTAATGGGGCAGGTAGCTATTCCAAGTTCCTTTTCAACCTCGTCCAACAGTTCAAAGGTATCATTGGCATCACGGTCAAGCTTACTGATAAACGTAAAAATCTGGATTCCCCTCATTGCACAAACCTTAAACAGTTTTCTTGTCTGTGCCTCAACACCCTTGGATGCATCGATTACCATTACCGCAGAATCGGCAGCCATCAGAGTTCTGTATGTATCCTCTGAGAAATCTTGGTGTCCGGGTGTATCCAGAATGTTTATACAATAACCGTCATACTCAAACTGAAGTACCGAAGAAGTAACCGAAATACCTCTTTCTTTTTCAATTTCCATCCAGTCGGACACCGCATGCCTTGCTGTGGCCTTTCCCTTTACCGAACCGGCCAGATTTATGGCACCGCCGTACAAAAGAAACTTTTCCGTTAATGTTGTCTTACCTGCATCGGGGTGGGAAATAATTGCAAATGTTCGTCTTCTGTTTATTTCTTTATCAAAACTACCCACTTAACTAAACTCCTTACACGTTACTTATAGCTTTATAACATACTTTTTCCGGCAAACTCGGGAGTGATTCCGTGATAATCAAGAACCGTAGCCGCAATATCCGCAAAGGTATCTCTGGTACCCAGGTTCTTGGGCTCCACATTTTTTCCGTACATAACAAAGAATACATGCTCTCTGGAATGATCGGTGGAAACCGTGTATCCGGGATCACATCCGTGATCGGCGGTAATCATCAAAATATCATCATCACGAAGCTTACCTACAATTTCAGGAAGCTTTTCATCAAAATAGGCTATTGCCTTGGCATATCCGTCCACATCGTTTCTGTGTCCGTAAAGCATATCCGTATCTACCAGATTAATAAAGCAAAGCCCGTCAAAATCCTTGTCCATCCATTCAAGGGTTCTTTCAATACCATCTGCATTGCCTGAAGTATAAACATACTCGGTAATACCCTTGCCTGCAAAAATATCATTTATCTTGCCTATAGCCAGTACATCCTTGCCTGATGCCTTTAACTGATCAAGCATTGTAACAGCCGGAGGCTCGATGCTGAAATCATGTCTGTGGGAGGTACGGGTATAATTCCCGTTTCCTTCACCCACGAAGGGACGAGCGATAACACGGCCTACGCCATGCTCTCCAACCAGCATCTTTCTTGCCTTTTTGCAAATATCGTACAGTTCTTCAAGCGGTACCACATCCTCATGAGCTGCTACCTGAAATACCGAATCGGCTGAAGTGTATACGATTACATCGCCTGTTTTAACATGCTCATCACCATATTCATTAATAACAACAGTTCCCGAATAGGGCTTATTGCAAAGTACTCCCCTGCCTGTAAGCTCTGTAAACTTATCAAGAACCTCTTTGGGAAAACCATCCGGATAGGTGGGAAGTGGACGTTCTGATTTAACACCCGCTATTTCCCAGTGACCTATTGTTGTATCCTTACCCTTTGAAACCTCTTTAAGCCTTGCCACACAGGCTGCAGGCTCATCAACTCCCTCAAGGAAATCAATACCGTCAATATTGTTAAAGCCCATGGCTTTCATATTGTCCATGCAAAAGAACTGACTCTTGCTGATTGATTTAAGTGTATTGGTACCCTTATCACCGTAATCGGCCGCATCCGGCAATTCACCTATTCCAAAGCTGTCAAGAACAATCAAAAATACACGTTTCATAAGCAAACCCTCCTCAAGCTATAAAACCCCATATTTATCTGATTATTATATCATATTTGCCATATAGTCTGCCACAAAACATTCTATGATTCTTCTGTTTTGTCATCCTCTGAATTTGATTTCTTTTTCCTGAATTCAAACAAAAATGCAGAATCCTCATCCTTATAAACAAACAGAAGCAAAATGCAAATAATAAAGGCTGACACGGTTATATAGCAGTCTGCCACATTAAAGGTGGGAAAGTTAAAGGGAACAAAATGAAGAAAATCATCCACATAGCCCTGTCTGAACCTGTCAATCATATTTCCCACTGCCCCGGACACCAAAAGAATGAACCCAAAGCGAAGCCAGTTATATTTCCTGCTTGCGGGTATTCTTATAAGCTCAATAACCGCTACAAGAAGAATTGCCGATGTAAGTATCAAAAGAAAGGTCTGTTTGCCGCTGAAGCTTGAAAATGCAGCTCCGTCATTCTTTAAGTGTTCAAATTCAAATATTCCCTTAATAAGCACGATGGGCTTTGGTGTCTCACCGTCATAAAGGGTCTTAACTGCCCAGATTTTACTCCACTGATCAAAAACAATCAGTAAAGCAACCGATACCAGCGTAATCAAATAGTATTTAGCTTTTGAGGAAAGTTTCTTCATGCTGTACCTCCAACACATATAAAGCAGCCGTAACCGTATATAGCGTATAACCGGGTTTTCGGCCTGCATAATAAAACAAGCCGGTACATGCTTTCGCACATACCGGCCCACCAAGTAATCTTACTGCTCTACGTCCTTAATGGAGAAGCTTATACGGCCCATCTTGTCTTTTCCAAGACAAACAACCTTAACCTTATCTCCTAATGTAAGAACATCTTCTACATGGTCAATTCTTTCTTTTGAAATCTTTGAAATGTGAACCATGCCTTCTTTTCCAGGTGCGAACTCAATAAATGCGCCAAATTCTTTGATTGAAACTACCTTACCGGTGAAAATCTGGCCTTCGGCAAAATCGGTAACGATTACTTCAATCTGTCTCTTAGCTTCATTCATGTTAGCCATATCGGTACCGCAGATTGATACATTACCTTCTTCGGTGATATCAATCTTAACGCCGAGAGATTCCTGAATTCCCTTAATTACCTTGCCCTGCTTACCGATAACATCGCCAATCTTTTCAGGATCGATGGTAACCTGAATAATCTTGGGTGCATTAGCGGAAAGTTCCTTACGAGGCTCAGCAATTGCAGGCTTCATACAGTTATCCATAATAAAGAATCTTGCTTCTCTACATCTTGCGATTGCACCTTCAACGATAGGTCTTGTTAAACCGTGAATCTTAATATCCATCTGGATAGCGGTAATACCTTCGGTAGTACCGGTTACCTTAAAGTCCATATCGCCAAAGAAGTCTTCAAGACCTTGAATATCTGTAAGTAATACGAAATCATCATCGGTGTCGCCTGTTACAAGACCACAGGAAATACCAGCAACCATCTTCTTAATGGGAACACCGGCTGCCATAAGTGCCATACATGAAGCACATGTAGAAGCCATTGATGTTGAACCGTTTGATTCGAAGGTTTCTGATACACAACGGATTGCGTAAGGGAACTCTTCAGGAGTAGGAAGAACAGGAAGAAGCGCTCTCTCTGCAAGAGCTCCGTGTCCGATTTCTCTACGTCCGGGTCCACGGCTTACCTTGGTTTCACCAACTGAGTAAGCGGGGAAATTGTAGTGGTGCATATATCTCTTTTCAGTAACATTTTCATCAAGACCGTCAATCTTCTGTACTTCAGAAAGAGGTGCAAGAGTACATACATCACAAATCTGTGTTTGTCCACGGGTGAACATTGCCGAACCGTGAACTCTGGGGATAATATCTACTTCAGCTGCAAGAGGTCTGATCTGATTAAGCTGACGACCGTCGGGACGCTTATGGTCCTTTAAAATCATCTTACGAACAGTCTTCTTTTCATACTGGTAAATAGCCTCACCTAAAATAGCCATCCACTCTTCATTATCTGCAAATGCCTCTTCAAGCTTAGCGGTAATGTTTCTGATATTTTCTTCTCTAACCTGCTTTTCATCGGTAAATACCGCAACTTCCATTTCTTCGGGAGTTACAATAGCCTTCATAGCGTCAAACATTTCCTGGGGGATTGCACATGAAGTATATTCGTGCTTCTTCTTACCAACTGCTGCAACAATGCTTTCGATAAAAGCAATTATTGTCTGGTTGATGTCATGAGCCATGTAAATAGCTTCAAGCATCTTCTCTTCGGGAACTTCCTTGGCGCCGGCTTCAATCATAATAACCTTCTGCTTTGTGGAAGCAACTGTTAACTGAAGATCGCCTTCCTTCCACTGTGCCTGTGAAGGGTTAATAACAAACTCACCGTTAACCAAACCAACCTGAGTCATTGAGCAGGGACCATCAAAAGGAATGTCTGAAATGCAGGTAGCGATTGAAGCACCAAGCATTGCAACCAATTCAGGACGACATTCAGGGTCAACACTCATAACCATGTTGTTAAGGGTTACATCGTTACGATAATCCTTAGGGAAAAGAGGACGCATAGGACGGTCAATAACACGGCTTGTAAGAATTGCGTTCTCGCTTGCCTTACCTTCTCTCTTGTTGAATCCTCCGGGAATCTTTCCTACTGCATAAGACTTTTCTTCGTACTCTACTGAAAGAGGGAAGAAATCGATACCGTCACGGGGCTTTTCTGATGCGGTTGCAGTTGATAAAACTGTTGTATCACCGTATTTAAGTAAAGCACATCCGTTTGCCTGCTTACCTACTCTGTTTACATCAATGCTTAATGTACGTCCGGCAAGCTCCATTGTAAAATTGTTGTACATTGTTTTCTCCTTTCGTATATAAAGGCGAAAGATACCGAAACTACTGATGAACACATCTTACCTTCATCATCGGGACAAAGAAGGTGTACCCATCAGTGGTCTCGATGCGTCTTCCGCCAGTTATTACTGGGTAATGTCAACAAAAGGGCGGGCTTCGCCCACCCTTTTGCCCATGATTACTTTCTTAAACCTAATCTTGCGATAAGTGAACGATATCTTTCAATGTCGTTCTTCTTAAGATATGCAAGAAGACCACGTCTCTGACCGATCATCATGTTAAGACCACGCTTAGAATGATTATCGTTAGGGTTAGCCTTTAAGTGCTCGGTAAGCTCCTGAATTCTAGCAGTAAGAACTGCTACCTGAACTTCGGGTGAACCGGTGTCACCGGGCTTTGTTGCATATTCGTTGATAATTGCGGTTTTCTTTTCCTTAGAAATCATTTCTTTTTCCTCCTGAAATAAATATAATCGCCATTTTCAAAGCAAAGGGTTGGAGTATCCCCAAACCTTGAAAAAGGTTAACTGTACATCTGCTCATAAAAACAGACCTTGTGTAGTGTAACACAAGGCCTGAAAAAAAGCAATACCTATATATTAGTACATGCCACCCATTCCGCCGCCTGCAGGCATAGCAGGAACGTCTTCCTTAATGTTGGCAACAGCTGATTCGGTTGTAAGGAATGTACTTGCAACACTTGTTGCATTCTGAAGAGCTGAGCGGGTTACCTTAGCGGGATCAAGAATACCGGCCTTAACCATATCAACATATTCTTCGTTGTAAGCATCAAAGCCTACACCAACTTCAGATTCTCTAACCTTATTGATTACAACCGCACCTTCAAGACCTGCATTGGCAACAATGTGGAATAAAGGAGCTTCCATAGCCTTTAATACGATATTAGCACCGGTCTTTTCATCGCCGCTAAGTGTATCGGCCATCTTCTTAACTTCTTTGGATGCGTGGATGTAAGCAGATCCACCACCGCAGATAATACCCTCTTCAACAGCTGCCTTAGTAGCTGCAAGAGCATCTTCCATTCTAAGCTTTGCTTCCTTCATTTCGGTTTCTGTAGCAGCACCTACGCGGATAACAGCAACACCACCTGAAAGCTTTGCAAGTCTTTCCTGTAACTTTTCTCTGTCAAAATCAGATGTGGTGGTTTCAATCTGACCCTTAATCTGTGCAATACGACCTGCAACAGCAGCCTTATCACCAACACCGTCAAC
>JAZUJC010000063.1:0-3683 GCA_045642625.1 Lachnospiraceae bacterium | reverse complement strand
GTTAAAATGGACCGAAGGCGCGGGGTTGTTGTATCTGTTGACAGCAACCATCTGGCCGATTTGGCAGAGCTTAAAAAGAATTTGTATGTTGAACTGGCAGGGGCATCCTGCAAGGGAATCTCGAGAGAAGAAATTCATGCGTTAATTGATGAGATATACAATGATTACCGGGTTTGTATAGAAAAAGAAAGGAGAGTATGACACTTCCAAGGGTGGAATGTGTCATGCAAGGATTGGAATGAGGCTTTCGTTTACAGCTAAGGCTCAGGCAGCCTTAGATAATGCAGAGAAGATATCGAAAAAGCTTAAGCACTATTATATTGGAAGTGAACATCTTCTGGCAGGTCTGATAAAAGAAGATACCGGTGTTGCAGCCAATGTTCTTAAGGGTTCAGGTGTAACTCTGGACGCTGTAATTGATTTAATAAAAGATTTAACGGTAAAGGGTGAGGGTACCATATTAAAAGAACGTTCTGGCTACACTCCCCGTACCGAAAGAGTATTGGAGCGTGCTGAAGAACTGGCTGATAAATATAACTCCGATGCGATAGGCACAGAGCATATTCTTTTGGCAATTCTTGAAGAAAGAACCGGCTGCGGCGTTCAGATTTTGGTTGCCTTAAGAAAGAATCCTCAGGTTATATATGTTGATACGTTAACTGCTATGGGTGTTAATGAAAATATTATCCGTGAGGAGTTAAAGGGTGTTAAAAAGAAAAAGGATGGTACATTCCTGGATAAGTATTCCAAGGATTTGACCGCCCTTGCCAAGAAGGGTAAGCTGGACCCGGTTATCGGAAGAAACGATGAAATTACCAGGGTTATTCAGATTTTATCCCGAAGGACCAAGAACAATCCCTGTCTTGTAGGTGAGCCCGGTGTTGGTAAAACCGCTGTTGCAGAGGGCCTTGCAGCCAGGATTATCCACGGTGAAGTGCCCAAAACGGTACAGAACAAGCGCCTTCTTACCCTTGATTTGTCAGGCCTTGTTGCAGGCACAAAGTATCGTGGCGAGTTTGAAGAGCGTATGAAACGCCTTCTTGATGAAGTATCATCGGCGGGAAATATTATTCTTTTTATCGATGAGCTTCATACACTTATCGGTACCGGTGGATCGGAAGGCAGCATGGACGCCGCCAATATGTTAAAGCCTGCATTGTCCCGTGGTGAAATACAGGTTATCGGTGCCACTACACTGACAGAATACAGAAAATACATTGAAAAGGACGCTGCCCTTGAGAGGCGTTTCCAGCCTGTTGAAATAGCAGAGCCTACTACCGAGGAGGCTAAGCGTATTTTGTATGGTATTGCCCACAAGTACGAAGAACATCACAGGGTAAAATACAGCGTTGAAGCGCTGGATGCGGCGGTTGAACTGTCATCCAGATATATTAATGACAGGTTCCTTCCGGATAAAGCAATCGATCTTATGGATGAAGCAGGAGCGGCAGCGAGGGTTAAGTCACTCAGTAAGCCCGATAAAACTGCTCAGATTCGCGAGGATATCGCAAAGCTTGAAAGGCAGATTGCTCAGAGTGTTAAGATAGAGGCCTTTACACAGGCTATTGAGCTTCGCGGTCAACAGGATAAGCTCATCAAAAAGCTTGAGTCTCTTGAGAGGAGAAACAAAAATCAGAGAGATGAGGACTTGTGTGTTGTTGACGAAAATGCCATAGCCGATGTTGTAGCAATGTGGACTAAGGTGCCTGTTAAGAGGCTTCAGGAAAAAGAAAGTGAACGTCTTCTTAAGCTGGAAGCAACTCTTCACAAGAGGGTTATCGGCCAGCAGGAGGCTGTTGTAAGCATAGCAAAGGCTATGAGAAGACAACGTGTGGGACTGCAGGATCCTAATCGACCGATTGGGTCATTTTTGTTCCTTGGTCCTACAGGTGTAGGTAAAACAGAGCTTTCCAAGGCTTTGGCCGAGGCTATGTTTGGCTCTGAAAATGCAATAATAAGAGTTGACATGTCGGAGTATATGGAAAGCCATTCGGTTTCAAAGCTTATTGGCTCCCCTCCCGGATATGTGGGCTTTGATGATGGCGGACAGCTGGCTGAAAAGGTTAGACGCAACCCCTATAGTGTGGTTTTGTTCGATGAGGTTGAAAAGGCCCATCCCGATGTATTCAATATTCTTTTGCAGGTGTTGGATGAGGGACATATTACGGACTCCAAGGGGCGTAAAGTTAACTTTAAGAACACCATAATTATTATGACCAGTAATGCAGGGGCGCAGCGTATTGTGGACCCCAAAAAGCTTGGCTTTACAGCTCAGGATGATGAGGTGAAGGATTATCTTCGTATGAAGGATTCCGTCATGGAAGAGGTTAAGCGGTTATTTAAGCCCGAATTTGTAAACCGTATTGATGAAATAATTGTATTCCATCCCCTCACAAAGAAGGATTTGACAGATATTTGCACATTGCTTTCCAAGAATCTTATTAGCCGATGCAAGGAGCAAATGAATATCAGTCTTTCTTTCTCCAAGGAGCTTAAGGATTATATTGTAAACAACTTCGCCGATTTGAAGATGGGCGCACGTCCTATTAAGCGTGGTATCCAGTCCTTTGTGGAGGATGCTCTTTCCGAAGAGATCCTGCTTAAGAATATTAAGCCCGGAGATACCGTGGTGGCCAAGGTTAAGGACAAAAAGGCTGTTTTTGTGGTAAAGCAGCCTAAATAATGAGATGTTTAGGTTTACATGGTAAAGCAGCCTAAGTAATGTGGATAGGCTTTCGTGGTGAAGCCACCTGAACAGTATAGTTAACTAGTTGAAAGGTTTTTTCATGGCAAAAGAAAAGTCGGTTTTTTTCTGTCAGTCCTGTGGATATGAGTCATCAAAATGGATGGGACAGTGTCCGGGCTGTAAAGAATGGAATAGTTTTGTGGATGAACCCGTAAAAATATCTGCAAAGAAAGGGGAGAGGCACAGTCTCTCCTCGGTTAAGCCGGTGGCAATAAACGATGTTACCACCAATGAGGCTGCCCGTATGTCCAGCGGTTCCAAAGAACTGGATCGTGTATTGGGCGGCGGAATTGTAAAGGGTTCCCTTGTGCTTATCGGGGGTGATCCCGGTATAGGAAAGTCCACTCTTTTACTGCAGGTAACAAGGGATTTGTCTCAGGCCGGTAAGAAGGTTTTGTATGTTTCAGGCGAAGAATCCCTTAGCCAGATAAAGATGAGGGCGGACAGACTCGGCAGTGATTATAAGGGGCTGCTGCTTCTCTGCGAAACCAATCTTGAAGATATTAAAGGGGCAATTACAGAGACAAAGCCTGATGTTGTGGTTATAGATTCAATTCAGACAATGTACTGTGACGAGGTAAGCTCGGCACCCGGCAGTGTTTCGCAGGTTAGAGAGGCTACTGCTATATTGATGCAGCTTGCCAAGCAGAGCGAGGTCTCTATTTTCATAGTAGGTCATGTTACCAAGGAGGGCGCTGTGGCCGGTCCGAGAGTGCTTGAGCATATGGTAGATACGGTGCTTTACTTCGAAGGTGACCGTCATGCAAGCTACAGGCTCTTAAGGGGTGTAAAAAACCGTTTTGGCTCCACCAATGAAATTGGTGTGTTTGAAATGCGCCGGGAGGGACTGGTAGAAGTAGAAAATCCCAGCGAATATATGCTTAACGGCAGGGCTTTGGAGGCTAAGTCGGAGGCCAAGCGGTCTTAGGAAGACAAT
>JAZUJC010000062.1:0-2592 GCA_045642625.1 Lachnospiraceae bacterium | reverse complement strand
TTACCGATCTGAGTCTTAAGATCGTGGTAAGCAGGCAGGCAGTGAAGGTAAATAGCCTGAGGTCCTGCATTGTCCATAACAGCCTTGTTTACCTGGTAAGGTGAAAGAGCACGGATACGCTCATCCCATACTGCTGCGGGCTCGCCCATGGATACCCATACGTCGGTGTAAATTACATCAACACCCTTTGTGCCTTCCATAGCATCCTCGGTAAGCCTGATTGAACCACCGTTTTCTTTTGCAATCTCTTCACACTGAGCTACAAGAGCAGGATCCGGGAAATAGTTCTTGTTGGAGCATGCTGTAAAGTGCATACCCATCTTGGCACAGGTAACCATTAGGGGGTTGGCCATATTGTAACGGGCATCTCCCATGTATGTAAGCTTAATACCCTTTGTATGGCCGAAGTGCTCCTGAATTGTAAGAAGATCGGCTAACATCTGGGTAGGATGGAATTCATTGGTAAGACCGTTCCAAACGGGAACAGAAGCATACTCGGCAAGCTCCTCAACGATTGCCTGTTCAAAGCCACGATATTCAATACCGTCAAACATACGGCTTAATACACGGGCTGTGTCGGCAATGCTTTCCTTCTTGCCAATCTGTGAGCTGGCGGGCTCAAGATAGGTGGAACCCATTCCAAGGTCGTGAGCTGCCACTTCAAATGAGCAGCGGGTACGGGTACTGGTCTTCTCAAAGATAAGTGCCACATTTTTTCCGCGAAGCTTGTCTACAGGCTCTCCTGCTTTCTTTTTGGCCTTTAAGTCGGCGGCCAAATCTACCAGTCCCTGAATTTCTTCGGGGGTATAATCAAGTAACTTCAAAAAATCGCGTCCGTATAAATTCATTACTGTGAAATCTCCTTTACTGCAGCCACAAGGCCTGCTGCACTCTGAATATCCGAAGGGATAATAATCTTGGTTGCCTGTCCGTCTGCTGCGCTGGCAAGGGTCTCAAGGCTTCTTAAGCGAACAATCTGTTCCTGGCTCATGCCGGCTTCAAGGAGCTTTCTGATACCGTCTGCCTCAGCCTGCTTAATCATGTTAATACCTTCTGCTTCAGCTTCCTTGTGAAGTCTGATGGACTCTGCATGACCTTCTGCTTCTCTGACCATTTCGATCTTCTGAGCATCGGCACGAAGAATAGCACTTTCTTTTTCACCTTCTGCCTTAAGGATGGCAGCCTTCTTTTCACCTTCTGCAATAAGAATCTGCTCACGTCTTTCACGCTCTGCCTTCATCTGCTTTTCCATGGATTCACGGATTACAGGGGGAGGTGTAATGTTCTTAACCTCAACACGGCCTACCTTAATACCCCAGGGGTCTGTAGCCTCGTCAAGAACTGTCTGCATCTTGGTGTTAATGATTTCACGGGATGTGAGGGTTTCATCAAGTTCAAGCTCACCGATAATATTTCTTAAGGTTGTAGAGGTAAGGTTTTCAAGGGCAAGGATAGGATTCTCCACACCGTATGCAAAAAGCCTTGCATCGAATACCTTAAAGAACACAACCGAGTCAATCTGCATTGTAACATTATCCTTGGTAATAACGGGCTGAGGCGGAAAGTCAGCAATCTGTTCCTTTAATGACACATGCTTAATAACCTTATCGATAAAGGGAATCTTTACATGAATTCCTGCAAACCATGTGGTTTTGTACTTACCAAGGCGCTCAATAATATAAGACTGTGTCTGAGGCACAACCTTAATATTGGCCAAAATAACAAGCACTAAAATTGCTATCAGTGCATAAACAACATAAATTCCGTCTCCCATAACTAATCCTCCTGATTTGTGTATGCTGCAAAAGAATATTTCCCGCAGCCTGTTAATAAAATACATGGTGGCCGATAACAATACCTTCTTTGGTACCTACACGTCTAAAGTGAGTTACGGCTCCAACATTTGTATATCCGTTTAAAGCTTCCTGAGCTGCCTGCATACAGATGGCCTTGGGCCCTGCCGCATATACCCTTGACAAAGAACCGGTCTTTGCGGGGGTAAACTGTCCCGAAGCATAAATAACATCGTAAACCGTTCCGGGGTATGCACCGCTTCGAACACGGTTCATAACTACCGCACCTACAGCCAGCATTCCTTCATAGGGTTCTCCGCCGGCCTCACACTGAATTAGGGCTCCAAGAAGCCTTACCAGGTTTTCCGGTGACTGCATTGATTCCCTGGCCCTGATTTCAGCCAGCCTTGCTTCTTCCTCAAGTCGCTTTCTTTCGTTTATAACCGCCATGGTTTCACCATGGTCAACTTCAAAGGTAATTTTAACGCTGTCGGCAGGAACATAACCGTCGTAATCGCCGTAAGCGATTCCGATCCAGCCTTCAATTTCTTCGTTAATAACTTCATATTCGGCATTCTGAGCCAGCAGCCCAAGAGTTTCTGACGCCGAATCCGGCTCTGACTTAACAAATACCGCCTTGTCCAACACTCTTACATTGGTAAAGCCCACTTCCCTGGCCAGCGCTTCCGCTTCTTCTTCAAAAAGAAGGTATTCATTGGAAGCCCATCCTATAAGCTCACCGGTCTGAATAAGGCTCCATTCCTCGCCTCGGTCAAGAACCTTACCGCCGCAGTCCCTG
>JAZUJC010000061.1:0-13340 GCA_045642625.1 Lachnospiraceae bacterium | reverse complement strand
TGTTTGGAGAAATTTTTACCTTTTTCCGCCAAATCATAGCAACCGTAAAGCATATCCGTAACCTTGGTATCGTTACTGAATCTTTTGCCCGGTGCCGAAGGAACAACATACACTCTGTCGCTGTCACTTCTGATAATATCTCCGACTTTTTTAAATTGTTCGGCACTTGCCAGAGAACTTCCGCCGAATTTCACAACTTTTTTCATAATGACTCCTTCTTGTATTTCATGACAGTCAAACGCTGTCGTATTATTTTATATTCAAAAATCTGTTCATCAAATGATGTCCGACAGGTTCATATATTCCGCCCGCTTTGGCATCCTTTTCATTATAGAAAAGGGTCCCGTTCTTCTCGTCGGTACTATCATAAATTAGGTACGGAATAGGATTCGAAGTATGGGTTCTTACACTTATTGGAGTGGGATGGTCGGGGCACACAAGCAGCTTAAAATCCTCTCCGGAAGCTTTAAGAGCCTCATACATCGGTCCGATAACCTTGGTATCAAGAAGATGAATTGCTTCAACCTTTCGCTCGACGCTGCCCTGATGTCCCATTTCATCCGGGGCCTCCACATGAATATATGCGAAATCGTATCCGTTACTTAATGCATCCAAAGCAGCCTGAACTTTGCCCTCATAATTGGTATGCAAACCGCCCGTCGCACCTTCAACCTTGGCTACGCCCATTGAAGCACCTACACCGATTCCCTTAAGAAGGTCGACAGCCGAAATCATCATTCCCTTAAGGGAAGTCTTTTCTTCAAAAGAAGAAAGCATCGGTTTGCTTCCGGCGCCCCAGAACCAACAGCAGTTGGCAGGATTCAGCCCCTTTTTCTTTCTTTCGATATTCATCGGGTGGTCTTTTAAAATCTCGTAGCTTTTCTCCATCATCGCACGAAGAGAAGGCTCCTTGGGAAGATATTCACCGATTCTTTTGGTAAGAATATCATGAGGAGGAGTCAGCTCCACAACGCTTCCGGTTTTATCGATTAAACAGTGTCTGTAGGATGTACCTACATAAAACTGAAATCTTTCATTGGCCAGTTCATCGGCTACCGCTTTAAGAAGAACAGCTGCATCTTCGGTGGAAATCTCACTTGAGCTGTGATCGATTATTTCCAAATCCTCATATGCCTTGTCGGCCTCTTCAAGAGTTACGATATTGCAGCGAATGGCAATATCGCTGTCCGCCATGGGAACCCCGATAGACAATGCCTCCAGGGGCGAACGTCCCGAATAATATTTCTTGGGGTCGTAGCCCAATACAGCAAGGTTGGCGGTATCTGAACCGGGATTCATTCCTTCGGGAATGGTGTGGGCCATGCCAATCTCTGCCTTTTTGCTTAATTTGTCCATATTATCGGTTTTGGCATATTCCAGGGGAGTTTTTCCTCCAAGGGCCTCTATAGGCTCATCTGCCATACCGTCACAAAGCATAACAACATATTTCATAATTAGTCTTCCATTCTGATATAGTTAATAACCAAATCAGCAAGTTCTGCTTTCTTTGATTCAAAATCCTTTTCACTCATCTTCTTTGTAACAAATGCATATTCATCACCAAAGCCTGCATTTAACTCGCAGTCAATATCAAAAAGCTTTGAAGCGGTTTCTTTTGCGTCAGCGCTTACACGAACAAAGAAACGTCTCTCCGAAAGAGGCTTATCCTTAAGCTCAACAACCTCATCAACCCAGTCACAGGGAAGATGCTTTCCTACATTTTTGGCAAGCTCAACAACATCACCTACAACAGCGCTGGCAGTAGCAAGCTTACCTGCGCCCTTACCGTAGAACATTGCTTCGCCAAGCATGTTGCCGGTAACTTTGATTGCATTGAAAACATCATTAACACTGTAAAGAGGATTTTCGGGTGTCAAAAGAAAAGGAGCGACCATTGCATATACAATATTGTCTGAGCTTTCATATCTCGCAAGAAGCTTAATCTTTCTGCCCATTTCTTTTGCATACTTCATATCACGTGCTGAAATATTTCTGATACCCTCAGTAGGAATATCATCGGAAACAATTGTTTTACCATATACCAGTGAAGAAAGAATTGCAATCTTTCTGGCTGCATCATGTCCGTCAATGTCAGCAGTGGGATCGGCCTCGGCATATCCTTTCGCCTGAGCTTCCTTAAGCACGTCATCAAACTCACTGCCCTGAGCATCCATCTTCGTGAGCATATAGTTGGTGGTTCCGTTAACGATACCGCAAACAGAAAGAATAACCTCTGCTGTCAAAGCATCGGTAAGAGGTCTGATAATGGGAATACCGCCGCCTACGCTTGCTTCAAATCGATATGAACAGTTGTGTTCTTTTGCAATTGAAATAAGCTCGGGGCCATGAAGCGCAACAAGTTCCTTGTTGGAAGAGCAAACACTCTTACCGGCTTCAAGAGCCATTTTTGTGAATTTATAAGCAGCTCCGACACCACCCATGGTCTCGCATACCACACTGATTTCGGGATCGGAAATAATATCGTTGACATCATGAACAATTTTATCCTCGTACTTATCCCCGGGGAAATCACGGAGGTCAAGAATTGACTTTACTGTAATTGCATCGCCTACTCTCTTTGCAATAACCTCGTTATTGTCCATTATTACTTCAACGGTTCCGGAACCTACCGTTCCGTAACCAAATACTGCTACATTAATCATTTTGTTTCTCCTTACTGTATTACTGTATATTAATTATTTTAGTAATCTTCGATTTATTCTCTGGCAATGAGCTGAACATCATGAACACCCTTCTTATCCTTAATGGACTGAATCATTGTATCCACATCCTGGGTTGTTTTAAGAATCTGAATACTAAGGGTAAGAGATGCTGTTGCATTAATGGGTATCGACTGATGAATAGTCAGGATATTGGCTCCGTGATTTGCTATAATTTTAAGCACATCAGATAAAATACCGGGCTCATCATCAATTAAAAAAGTAATTGTAATTGTTGTACCCTGGGAGTTATCATGAAACTGAAAAATATCATCTTTATATTTGTAGAAGGATGAACGGCTGATGCCGATTTCGTCTACCGCTTCCTGAACGGTAAGAACTTTTCTGGTTTCAAGAAGTCGCTTAGCTTCCACCACATTAAGGAGTACTTCGGGCAAAGCTTTTTTTCTGACTACATAGTATTCTGTTTCTGCCATTTGTTCTCCTTTCTGTTTGCGCGTCGCGCACATGTGTCCGTTATCGAAAGAAGTGTATCATACGTATACACAATTCGCAACATTCTTTTGCACTATTTTTATAACAAATAGGTATATGTTTTGTAACTTATCACCAAAAAGAGCACTCCCCGTAGGGAATGCTCTTTATTTTTGTGTTTTATAAGGTTTTGCGAAAAGAAACTATTATTAGATTAAAGGATACTTCTTGGTAAGTTCAATAATTCTTGCCTTGGTTTCTTCTACCTTTTCTTCGCCACCCTTAATAATGTTTGCGATACAGTCAGCAATAACATCCATATCCTGAGTGTTCATTCCACGGCTGGTAACAGCGGGAGTACCGAGACGGATACCGCTTGTTACGAAAGGCTTCTGAGGATCGTTGGGGATTGTATTCTTGTTGGCAGTAATGTGAGCTGCATCAAGAAGCTTTTCTACAGCCTTTCCGGTTAAGCCGAAGTTGGTGAGGTCAACCAGCATTAAGTGGTTGTCTGTACCACCGGATACAATCTTAACACCACGGGATAAGAGACCGTTGCAAAGAGCCTGTGCATTATCAACAATGCCCTACTGGTAAGCCTTGAATTCGGGAGTAAGTGCTTCCTTAAAGCAAACAGCCTTACCTGCGATAACGTGCATAAGAGGGCCACCCTGAATACCGGGGAAAATGGCCTTATTGAAGTTATACTTATCAGCTGCTTCCTGGTTGCAAAGGATAAGACCGCCACGAGGTCCGCGAAGAGTCTTATGAGTAGTGGTGGTAACTACATCGGCAATACCGATGGGGCTTTCATGTAAGCCTGCTGCCACAAGACCGGCGATATGAGCCATATCTACCATGAGAACTGCGCCACAGTCATCAGCTGCCTTTCTGAATTTCTTGAAATCAATTGCACGAGCATAAGCGGAAGCACCTGCGATAATCATCTTAGGCTTGCATTCCATAGCAAGCTCATACATTTTGTCATAATCGATAACACCGTCATCATTAACACCGTAAGGTACAATGTTGAAGTATTTACCTGAAATATTAACCGGTGAACCATGTGTTAAGTGTCCGCCGTGATCAAGGTTCATACCCATAATGGTATCGCCGGGGTTGCAAATTGCGAACTGAACCGCAAGGTTAGCCTGTGCTCCCGAATGGGGCTGTACATTGGCATAATCACAGTGGAATAATTCTTTTGCTCTTTCAATTGCAAGATTTTCTACAACGTCTACACAGTCACAGCCGCCGTAGTAACGCTTACCGGGATATCCTTCTGCGTATTTATTGGTAAGAGGTGAACCCATAGCTGCCATAACAGCCTTGCTTACCCAGTTTTCCGAAGCGATAAGCTCGATGTGGTCGTTCTGTCTTTGCTGCTCATCAACAATGGCCTGAGCAATTTCGGGATCTACCTTTTGAATTTCATCAAATGAGTACATTGTTTTTCTCCTTTATCTTCTCTATTACTTTAGCGTGCTAAATTATATCGAATAAATTATACTCATACTAATGTGTAATATGCAACAAATATTTATAATTTCTACACAAATACAGCCAAGAATATGTTAGTTTTGCTGATTTACTTTATTATTTCATATGATAGAATCATTATAAATTAAGTTATTGTAGGTACAGAATGTCCAAGTATTATTTTATTTGCAACCCTGCTTCCAAATCAGGTCGCGGAATCGAGATATGGAATCAGGTAGAGAAATATCTTAAAGATAATAAAATAGATTATGATATTGCCTTTTCCAAAAACATTGGCCATATAACAGAGCTGGTTTACAAAGTATCCGCTGCTCATGCCAATTCTTCGGAGCCAGTAAACATTATTCTTTTGGGTGGCGACGGAACCTTAGATGAGGCAATTCAGGGAATCGCTAATTTCAAGAAAACAAATCTTGGCTACATTCCCACCGGTTCCGGAAACGATTTTGCAAGGGCTCTTCCCTATAGTGATGACCCGATTGACAATTTAAAGAAAGTTCTGGCTGTAAAAGAGCCTAAAATTATGGATCTTGGAAAGCTTGAATATATAAATACCACAGAAGACCGTACATGCCTTGTTTCAGGGGATTTACCTTCTTCTCACTACTTCGATGTCAGCTGCGGTATCGGCTTTGATGCTGCAATATGCGAAGGGGCCCTAAGGGCCAAATCAAAAAACTTTTTAAACAAGCTTGGACTGGGAAAGCTTACATATGGATTATTGGCCGTAAAGCTTATATTCAGCGGAAAGCGTCCCAATGCCATACTCAATCTGGATGGTCAGGGTGACATTTGTTTAAAGAAGCTTCTCTTTGTAGTAGGAATGAACACCTGCTATGAGGGCGGCGGCTTCAAATTTGCACCGGATGCTCTTCCCGATGACGGTAAGCTTGATTTATGTGTTGTTAACGACATCAGTCCTTTTAAAGCATTATCAATTATTCCGGGTGCAACAAAAGGAAAGCATGTCAAATGTAAAAAGGTTAGTATTTACAGTGCCAGGTCTTTTGAAGTGCGATCAGATGTACCTTTGTGGGTACATACCGATGGCGAGGTTTATACAAAAGCCACCCACATTCGCGTAAGTGTGGAGCCTTCAAAGCTGCGCCTCCTGCTGTAAATGCTTGAGGGGAATTTAGAAATGAACAAATTTAAGAAAATATGCCATAAATACAGTCACATCGTGCCGTTTTTGATTTTTTTCTCTTTTTACCTTCCCTGGTTTATGTTATTGGAGAAAAAGATAACTACCTACCGCATTATTCATACTACTGCCGATGATGTTATTCCGTTTTGCGAGTTTTTCATAATACCTTATTTCTTCTGGTTTGTGTATGTGTTCATCAGTGTAGCATTCGCATTCTTTACAGATAAGGCTGAATATACAAGAACTTCTCTGTTTTTGATGACCGGAATGACACTGTTCCTTATTATTTCTACAATATGGCCTAACGGACACAACTTAAGACCTTTGATTTTGCCTCGTGATAATGCATTTACCCACCTGGTTGATAAGCTTTACATGATTGATACTCCCACAAACCTGTGGCCCAGCATTCATGTATATAACACCATTGCTGCTCATCTTTGCATTACACACTGCAAGTTCACCAAAACAAAGAAATATATCACTATTCCTTCACTTATCATTTCAATAGCGATTATTCTTTCTACCATGTTTTTAAAGCAGCATTCTCTGTTTGATGTGGCAACTGCATTGTTTTTGTGTACTCTTATGTATATCGTTCTTTACAAAACCGATTTCATGGAAAGAGCTGCCCGTGCGATACACAAAACACCCAGGCAGAAATTCCGTGTCAGATATACCAAATAATAAACTGTGTAAATATTAAAAGAACCGATTGATAATCAATCGGTTCTTTTTTACCAAGGGCATACCTCTGCCCATATACTTCACCATATAACTAATTACAGTTTCCATCTTAGTAAAACGAGTCTCATCTATTCGGCAATGAAGTGCACAAGCTTTGATTTGTGGTCTCCCCAGGTGCGCTCAGCAATAATACCGGCATTCATAAGAATATCACCGCCAAAGCATTCTCCCGTTTCCTGATTCTTATATATCCTGTCAGGATCAAGTCCCTGAAGGAGTATTCTCTCGTTCTTAACATTGGGACGGCTCACTACATTCACATAGGTAACCAGCACTTCTCTGTTATCCTTTGACTTTACCATCCACGAATCAAAATATCCGTTTTCACGGGCGCTGGTGAGCCTGTAATAATCGCCTTCTCTTACCAGGTCATTGTACTTATGATACATTTCCACCTGCTTAGGAATCATTGCTCTGTCTTCTTCGGAAATCTTTGTGATATCCAGCTCATAGCCAAAAGTACCTGCAAGGGCAATATGTCCTCTTGTTTCAAAATCGGTAGAACGGCCCAGTATATGATTGGGAGAATCCGAAACATGTGCGCCCATTGTGGACAATGGATATACTATTGCAGTACCTTCCTGAATACGAAGCCTTTCCATGGCATCGGTATCATCGGAACACCAGATCTGAGGGCTAAAGAACAGCATACCGGGATCAAACCTTCCACCGCCCGAAGAGCAGTTTTCAAGAAGAAGCTTGGGATAGTTGTCGGTAAGCCTTCTTTGAAGCTCATAAACAGCAAGTACATATCTGTGGAAAAACTCTCCCGTTCTGTCTGCCGGAAGTTCTATGCTTGAAATATCGGCAAGGGGTCTGTTCATATCCCACTTAACATATTCGATATTGGCACTGTCCATAACATTTTTGATGGCAGTCCATACATACTCAAGCACTTCTTCTCTGGTAAGGTCCAGAACATACTGATTACGGGCAAGCCCTGCCTCACGGCCGGGAACTGCAATTGCCCAGTCGGGATGAGCACGGTATAAATCCGAATCGGGACACACCATTTCAGGCTCCATCCAAATACCGAACTTAAGCCCAAGCCCGTTTACACTGTCTACCAGATATTTAAGGCCGCCGGGCAGTTTCTTTTCGTTAACATACCAGTCACCAAGAGAAGAATTATCGTCGTTTCTTTCGCCAAACCAGCCATCATCCATAACCAGCATTTCAATACCGGATTTTGCCGCTTCACGGGCAATTGACAGCAGTTTCTCTGTATTAAAGTCAAAATATGTAGCTTCCCAGTTGTTAATAAGAATGGGACGCTTTTTATTTTTGTAAGGGCTTCTTATAAGATGTTTTCTGTACAAATCATGGAAAGTGCGGGTCATTTTACCAAGACCCTCTGCCGAATAAACCATTACAACCTCAGGGCTTTCAAAAACCTCACCCGGGTTAAGCTTCCAGCTAAAGCCCTCTGTATTGATACCCATTGTCATTCTGGGCCTGTTGAACTGATTAAGATATACGCCTGCTTCAAAGTTGCCTGAATAAACAAAATTAAGGGCATATATCTCACCCTGGGTCTGATTGGTTCCGGGAGTAACCAACGCAAGGAAGGGATGCTCCTGCGCACTTGTAATACCTCGAAGTGATGCAACACCCTGATAGCCGTGTCTTAACGGCTTTTGCTCAATCGTGCGCTCTCTTGCCCAGCTGCCAAAAAGAGTAATAAGCTCATAGTCCCTGGTATCCATATCAAGAGTCATTGAAAGAACACGGTCAAGTATTATAGGCTTTACTGCTTTATTATTTACCCTGACGCTTCTTGTAATAACATCCACATCATTAAACACGCCGTAAACAAGCACCAGTTCCAGGCCAAGACATTTGTCTTCCATGGTTATCTCCAGCACATCACAGTCCTGTTCCCCGGCAAAGGTTGAAGGTAGTTTACATAAAGTCTCTTTCCCTTTTTTGATTTCATGGGAAACATATGCAAATTCAGAAGCGCATGCTCCTCTTTCATCAGTTACGGCAAAAGAAGGGGTTCTAAAGTCACCTACCCCCTTGGTGGAATATTCAAAAGGAGTACAGTCTACAAAAGACATCTTCTCCCGCTTATTTTCCGATGGAAGGACATTTTTCTCGTTTATTGCCAGATAACGAACGTTGTCGCTCTTTATTTTTTTGCCATAATAATAATGTACCAAATAACCGAAATCGTCCTCGATTCCGAACACATAGGAGGTACCGGGAGTATCAAGCTTGAAGGTTTTGGTTTCTGAATTAAATGAAATCATGTATTATGTCCTTTCGCACAATTTTAACTTAGAGAAGTGAACCTACAAAATATACCAGGGATGCAATTCCCCAGGCCAGTGCACACTGAAATACAACCATAAATATTGCCCACTTTATGCCAAGTTCCCTTTTAACAGAGGCAATGGCTGCCACGCAGGGAGTATACAGAAGGCAGAATACCAACAATGCTGCTGCCGAAGCAGGGCTTATAACTGACATAACATTGGCCTGACCTCCAAAAAGAACAGTCAGTGTTGAAACAACACTTTCTTTGGCCATAAAGCCGGTAATCAATGCGGTACATATTCTGAAATCATTGCAGCCCATTGTAATAAATACAGGGGCAATAAAGCCTGCGAGGCCTGCAAGTATACTGTTTTCCGGATTATCTATAAAGTTAAAGGTAAAGCTGTAGTTTTCAAGCAGCCATACTACAATTGTAGCTATAAATATAATTGAAAAGGCTCTTTGCAAAAAGTCCTTGGCCTTATCCCACAGCAGGAACAAAACATTACGTGCCCCGGGAATTCGATAGTTGGGAAGCTCCATTACGAAGGGCACCGGTTCTCCTTTAAAAATCGTATGTTTAAAGCCTACGGCCACTACTATTCCCACAACAATTCCCAAAAGGTAAAGCCCTGCCATAATAAGGCCGGCATACTTAGGGAAGAATACTGTTGTAAAGAAACCGTAAATCGGAAGCTTTGCGGAACAGCTCATAAACGGAGTAAGCAATATGGTCATTTTTCTGTCGCGCTCCGATGGAAGTGTACGACTGGCCATAACCCCCGGCACCGTACAGCCAAAGCCCACCAGCATGGGCACCATACTACGACCGGAAAGACCTATTTTTCTGAGCATTTTGTCCATCACGAAGGCTACGCGGGCCATATAACCGCTGTCTTCAAGCATTGACAGGAAAAAGAAAAGCGTAACAATAATGGGGACAAAGCTTACCACACTTCCCACTCCTTCAAAAATACCGTCTATTACCAGGGAATGCAGCCCTGCATTCACATTCATCCGAGTAAAGCTCTCATCTACAATCGTGGCCAGGGAATCAATACCCTTTTGCATCAGATCCTGCAGGAAAGCACCGATAACATTGAAGGTCAGCAAAAATACCGACACCATTATGAGGATGAACATTGGAATGGCAGTGTATTTTCCGGTCAAAATCTTATCAATCCTGCGGCTTCGCTCATGCTCCCTGGATTCGGCCGGCTTGACAACTGCCTTATTGCACAGGTTTGAAATAAAGGAAAAACGCATATCCGCAATGGCAGCCGAACGATCAAGACCTCGCTCCTCTTCCATCTGGCAGATAATGTGCTCAATCATTTCTTTTTCATTGGTGGAAAGATTTAAAGCCTCAGCTACCATCTCGTCACCTTCCACAAGCTTTGCTGCCGCAAAACGTATGGGAATCTTATTGTCCCTCGCATGGTCTTCAATAAGATGCATAATACCATGCAGGCATCTGTGTACCGCTCCACCGTGCTCTTCTTTGTCACAAAAATCCTTGGTAGCGGGCTTTTCCTGATACTTGGCAACGTGTATTGCATGGTCTACAAGCTCGTGTACACCTTCATTTTTAGCAGCCACTATGGGAACTACCGGAATACCCAGAGCATCCTCCATTTCATTTATCAGAATGGCACCACCGTTACCCCTAACCTCGTCCATCATGTTAAGAGCCAAAACCATGGGAATATCCAGCTCCATAAGCTGCATTGTAAGGTACAGATTTCTCTCTATATTGGTGGCATCAACAATATTAATGTTGCCTACCGGGTTTTCATCAAGAATAAATTTACGGGATACAATCTCCTCACTGGTATAGGGAGAAAGTGAATAGATACCGGGAAGGTCGGTTACTTCGGTGTCCGGCCTGCCCTTAATGCTGCCGCTCTTACGATCAACTGTTACACCGGGGAAATTTCCCACGTGCTGATTGGAACCGGTCAACTGATTAAAGAGCGTAGTTTTACCACAGTTTTGATTGCCCGCCAGGGCAAAAGAAAGAACTGTTCCCTCGGGAAGGGGATGCTCATGTTCCTTAACATGATATTTACCGCCTTCACCAAGACCCGGGTGTTCCGTATGCTTTGTGTAATCCTTTTTTACAGGCTTCGGTGCCGGCTTTTCATAGGCCTTAACCGATGCACTGTCAATACCGATTCTGGCTGCATCATCAAGCCTTAGGGTAAGCTCATAGCCATGAATCATAAGCTCCATAGGATCTCCCATGGGGGCAAACTTCATAAGAGTCACTTCCGCACCCGGAATAAGACCCATATCAAGAAAGTGCTGACGAAGGCTTCCCTCGCCACCAACCGATTCCACAATTGCAGACTGCCCGATTTTCAGTTCCTTTAATGTCATTTATTATTCCCCTAATCTTAGTTAAACTTAAATATCTTTTGGCAAATCTTATATCCTGTTTTTGAAATAAACCGTCCGAATCTGCCCGGAAGGTTCATACATACACCAAGCAAACCATGACGAAGCTTTTTGTAGAGATACTCATCTCTCTCTTTTAAACTGTTCCAAAAATCCTTTTTCATGGCAAGAGCATCCTTAGTGCCTTTAATAATAAGCAGTATGGATGTTACGGTAGTAATAATCTCAAGGTAGCTGAACATATAGGCATATAATACCTTGCGATTCTTAATCTTTTCCCTGACTGATGAGAAATAATCAAACATAATATTGTTTACGCGAATCTGCTGATCAATTCTCTTAATCATTGTAGCTTCGTTAACAGACTGGTCCTCACGACCTATGTAATAAAGATAGAAGTCTACATCCAGGTAATACATTCTTTTTACATGAGGCATGGGCTCATATACATAAATGCTGTCAACATAGAAGGTGTGGGCAGGAAGCTTAACACCGCAGTCTCTGAGCATTTCGGTACGGTATATTACACTGTGCATAAGCATATACTGTCCACGTTTAAACTTTTTGGCTGTATCCCATGAGAATATTGTCTCCTTGGGCAACACCCTTCTGTACTGCATTACATGCTTGTGGGCAGCACCCACCTTGTCATATACATAATTGGAAATGAGCATATCAAGAGGCTCATCCACAAAGGTCTTCAATGTTTCAAGAATTTTCCTGTAGGCATCCGGATCAACCTTATCGTCCGAGTCAACAACCTTAAAATATAAACCTGTTGCATTCCTGATACCTGTGTTTACCGCCTCACCGTGCCCGCCGTTCTCCTGATGAATGGCTCTTATAATAGTAGGATGTTCCGCTGCAAGCCTGTCCGCAATCTCAGCGGTGTTATCTTTATTAGAACCGTCATCCACAATTATAATCTCTACATCCTCGCCACCGATAAGCAGTGAGTTAACGCAGTTTTCCATATAATCCGCCGAATTATAACAGGGCACTGCAAAACTAAGTAATTTCATTTCTGTTCCCTCATTAATGTTTGTGTTATGTAAACTATTCTTTATTTAGAATAACTCTTTTCATACACAAAAATGCTACTTGTCTTCCGCATAAAAGTCAAGTAGCATTATTACACAATAATGAGTTTACATAACTCATTTCGTTTCACTATAAAATGCTTTTAATACATCGTATGCCATCTTCTTATAGGTCTTTTCAGCAGAAAGAAGGCCTTTCCTGTTATAATAGCCCTGCAAATAGTGAGTCCTGCGGGGACATCTGAAATCGTATAGTATCCAGGGAGTCATTCCTTTAACATACGGGATGTTTTTAATTATGCTCACCTGAGTCTTGTATACATCTGCCTGACACTCTTCAGTACCTTTATCTGACACGGTTCCGTGATGTCCGGGCAGTGCATCGGCTCCGAATTCCGTAATAATAACAGGCTTTTCAGGATTGCTGTTTTCAAACAGTTCCGGAAGCTTGCTGAAATCGGGTGAATACCAGCCATAGTATTCATTTAATCCGATAATATCAAGGCTGTCTGCCAGTCTGTCCTCAATGGCATTCTTTTCTCCGTTAACAAGGCATGCCGCAGAAACCATTCTTGTGCAGTCCACATCGTGGGCGCAGTCCGCAAGACGCTTCATAAAGCTTAACCTGGCATCCGTATCCAGATTTTCGTTGCCCACCGACCATATAATTACACTTGCTCTGTTATAATCGCGGATAATAAGCTCCATCAGCTGATTATGAGCATCCTCATAGGTTTTTTCATTTTCAAACCTGATTGCCCAGTAGACAGGAATTTCTTCCCACAAAAGAAGCCCCAGCTCATCAGCCAGCTTAGCCATCTCCTCGTGATGGGGATAATGAGCTATTCTCATAAAATTGCAGCCAAGGTCCTTAGCAATCTTTATATTTTCAATTCGCTCTTCGGTAGTAAGGGCTTTACCGTTTTCCACACTGTCCTCATGGCAGCTTACACCTCTTAAAAACAAAGGCTTTCCGTTAAGAACAATATCCCGGCCCTTCACCCTTATTTCTCTGAAACCAACCCTGTCGCTTACAGCATCGTTGCCAAGTGTAAGCTCCACATCATACAGTTTAGGATTTTCAGGACTCCAAAG
>JAZUJC010000060.1:0-2759 GCA_045642625.1 Lachnospiraceae bacterium | reverse complement strand
CCACCGATAATCTTGATACGGGCAACAATGGCTGCCAAAGCCTTGGGAGTATATGAACCCTTTTCAAACAGAGCACCGTCGATACGGTATCTGATACGTACCTGCTTTTCCATGGGTTCGATATGGATATCGGAGGCTCTCTGACGAACAGCCTTCTCGATTAAGTCCTTAACCAGCTGAACGATAGGGGAATTTTCAATATCCTTACTGTAAAGGTCCTCTTCTTCAGCCTTTGTATCATCTTCACCCTCGTAAAGTTCTGCAACGGTTGCCGCATCGGAGGTACCAAAGATTCTGTCTATTAAAAGTAAGATTGAACGTGGAGTCGCAATCAGGGGTTCAACGGTCATACCTGAAATCATCTCAACGTCATCAAGCGCACGAACGTCCAAAGGATCGCCCATTGCAACTCTGATATAGCTTGCGTTGGTCTCCGAATAACCAATCGGAATCAATCTGTTTTTGCTAAGGAAGTCAGGCTTGAAGGCAGACAACACTTCAGGTGAAATCTCACCGATACCCGCAAGATCAACCATAGGAATATCCAACTGGTTACTAAGTGCCTGCGCAATTGAATCTTCTGTTGTAAAGCCCTGTTCTACCAAAACCTCACCAAGACGCTTACCGGTGCCCTTCTGCATTGAAAGTGCACGCTCAAGCTGAGCATCTGATATGGCATGTCCGTTTACCAGCAAATCACCAAGACGAAGCTTGTCTCTCTTTCTATCCATCACATTCCTCACATTTTCTAACAGTTAATTACCACTCATGAAAATTCTTTCATGATTTTATGAAAGCGTTTACACATTTTTCTAAAAAAGAAAACTACCCGCAAAACACTTTAGCATGGTAATTCACTATACCAAAATAATATTAGAGATTTATTAATTCATAGTCAATTAATTTTCGCGTTTTTCTGAATATTTGGCCATTTATACATAACACCTGATTTCATCTGCCTTTTTTATGTAATTTACTTCCAAAAACACCCGTATAACAATTATACAAATGTTGTTTATCTTACATCTGTAGGCAGTTATATGCAGGGAATTCAGCCACTTTTGCACCTGTTTTCGGCTAAAAACTCTCCGCGATTTATTTTAGCCGAATAAAAATTTCTGCTTTTCGGCTCTGAATAGGCTAAGAAACACTTTTTTATCTTTTTAGCCGAATGATTTGGTCTTTGTTTTCGTGGCCCCTGGGCTAAATTGTTACATTTTTACTGTTTTAGCCTACCATCAGTTAAGTGCCCACAAAAATGAATAGGCTATAGAGCTTCTCCGCTTTGCTTTTAGCCTATCGCTCAAAAAAATGCCACAATTTCATTCGGCTAAAACCAGCCACCATTCAGCTTTTAGCCTACAGGTTGATTTTTCCCGGAAATATAGATAGGCTAAGTCACCCTATTTTTCAGCTATTAGCCTATTCACAGTTGCTGTCAAAACCACGCAGCCATCTCCACACCATAAACTTCCCACGTTCACTTCAAATAAAAGAGCAACCCCGAAAGATTGCCCTTTAAATCATAATATGAAACCTCTTAAAAACCCCTCTTTTATCCCTTGGGTCTGTAATCGTGGTCACCGATAATCAGATGTCCGTCTTCACCACTCTGGAAAAGAAGAAACTCATGACAAATATCATTCATATCGGTAATGGTAATTCCGTATACCGTCATGTCGCCGGGGAAGTTTAAGTAAGTCAGAACCTCACCGCCCTTAGGCAGCTCGCCATCATGCTCAAATACGGTCGACTCAGAAATATAGCCATACTCATCAAGTGTAACAGTTCCGATATCAAAGCTCTTAACAGGGACTGATGTAACTATTACCATGGGAATATATCCGCCAGTGTCCTCTGCGATAAATTCCTTACCCTGTGAGGTGTAATACTCAAGAGCAAATTCAACACTTAAGGGATGGAAGTATTCTGTCATTGGATTCAAAGCAAAGAATCCAACCATGTCATGGTAGTTATCCCAGATTGCACCGTATTCCATTTCAGAAATAGCCTTTTCAGTTTCAGAATCTGCTGATCCTGAGAAGAAGCCAATCTGCTTTGTTTCTGCATCGTAATGGCAATAGTACCATTCGCTTCTGTACATTCTTGCACCGTCTTCGGTCAGGGTGTAAATATCAACATTTGAATCATAAGAACCGCTTGTACCAAAGGAAATAAGCTTGGTCTTGTCCAAGTAATAGATATAGTCTCTTGACCAGCCCTCTGCAATCGGAAGCACCACATCATTAACAAGTGTGTAGCAGGCAACCATTGCTCCGCCCATGCTGTAATATTCGTCAGTGATGGCAGGAAAAATCATAAGCTCTGGAATCTTATCGCCTGTAATATCCTCAAGAGCCCAGCCTAAAGCTTCGATGGGATCGGGCTCGTTATCGCGAATTTCTTCAAAGCCGATATTAAGAACAAGCTCGTCTTCTCCATAGCACAAAAATCTGTTGATTTTTTCAAGCACTTCAACATACTGGGGATAATTTCCAATGTAATATCCCTCATCATAATCATCAAAAATCACAGGTCTGTATTCATAAAAGGGAGTAGTTTTATAGTCAGTTACAACCCTTGAAGAATACTCATTCATGATGCTGTAGAAATCCTGTTCAGTGATTTCTTCATCCCTGTCTTCTGCCAAAACCTTGCGGAAGAAAACATCAGTATCCTTTTCCGTGTCATATCTTTGGAAGAAGTAGGTTTCAGGAATCAGTGTTGTTCCGTCTTCGCTTATGTTATAGAGGTACATA
>JAZUJC010000059.1:0-6037 GCA_045642625.1 Lachnospiraceae bacterium | reverse complement strand
TATCTGTATACACTGTTTCAGCAGTATTTGCACTTATCTCCCCAACAGTTTTTGGCGGTATACAGGATTACCAAATCTTTGGAGCTTCTACATGCAACCGACTATCCCATAGAGAGTATTGCGTTTTCCTGCGGGTACACGGATGTGCTTGTTTTTACAAAGGCATTTAAGAGGCTTAAAGGTATTTCTCCTTCCATTTACAGAAAGGAAATGCGACTGGGGGGTGCCGAAAGCTCCAAAAAGCAGTTAAAGGACCTGGAAGACCTTTTGAACGGGCTGATAGGATAATTAATTATATTGCCGATATAATAGGCAAGACATATTACGAATAACATTTTGACAGGTATGGTTAACAATATAATATACACAAAATGCTGTAAATCATTAATATATGTATTATAGTGTTATTGATAATACAACATTTATTTGGAGGATTATGAATGAAGGCTAAGCTTTTAAATGGATTTGCCAAGGTGTTTGGTGAAAGAGATGACGTTAAGTGTTATTTCGCTCCCGGTCGTGTAAATCTTATCGGTGAGCATACTGATTATAATGGTGGACATGTATTTCCCTGTGCACTTACCATAGGAACTTACGCGGCAGTTGCCAAAAGAGACGATATGCTGGTGCGCCTTTATTCTTTAAACTTTGAAAATACCGGAATAATTGAGGCCGATTTGTCCAAAGCATTAACTCCCGAATATGACTGGGCTAACTATCCCCTCGGAGTTATGTGGGCTTTTGATAAGAGAGGCATGAAAATGACTCATGGTATGGATATTATGATTGCAGGCGACATTCCTGCCGGCTCAGGCCTTTCTTCTTCTGCTTCATTTGAAGTGCTTACAGGCTATATATTAAGAGATATGTTTGGCTATGATGTAACCAATCAGGATCTGGCGCTTATCGGTCAGTATTCAGAAAACAACTTCAACGGTATGAACTGCGGTATTATGGACCAATTTGCTTCAGCCATGGGTAAGGCAGATAATGCAATATTCCTTGATACAGCCACTCTTAATTTTGAGTATGCCCCTATTAAGCTTGACGGTGCGAAAATCGTAGTTACCAATTCCCTTGTAAAACACAGTCTTGTGACAAGTGCATATAATGACCGTCGTAATGAAAGTGCCGCTGCACTAAAGGCTCTCCAGACCGTTATTAAATGCGATACTCTGGGTGATTTATCCGAAGAAGAATTTGAAGCCAACAAGGATGCAATTAAAGACGAAATCGCTAAAAAGCGTGGTAAGCACGCAGTATATGAAAATCAGCGTACAATAAAGGCTGTTGAAGCCCTTAAAAACAATGACCTTGAAACTTTTGGAAAGCTTATGAATGCTTCCCATGTTTCTTTACGAGACGACTATGAAACCAGTTGTCCCGAGTGTGATATCCTGGCTGAAACCGCATGGAATATTCCCGGGGTAATCGGCTCCCGAATTACCGGCGGCGGTTTTGGAGGCTGCACCGTGTCGATTGTTAAGGATGAAGCGGCTGATACCTTCAAAGAAACAATTACCAGGGTTTATGAACAGAAAGTGGGCAAAACTCCCGAAATCTATGTTGTAGAAATCGGAAACGGTCCCTGTGAAATATAAGGTAATCGGAGAAAAGAAATGAGCATCGAATTACTGATAAAAAAGCTTGTGAATTATGGAATCAATTCCGGTCTTGTGGCAAAAGAAGATGTTATTTATACCGAAAACCGTCTTTTGGAGCTGTTTGACTTAGATGAGGCCTATGAAGGGGAAGAATCTGCAGAAACATCTACAGAGGAGCTTCAGGAGATTCTTTCAAGGATGTGTGATTATGCTTTTGAAAAGGGCATGATTGCCGATAACGGAGTTGTATCAAGAGACTTATTTGACACTAAGGTGATGGGGCTTCTTGTGCCGGCGCCCAGTGTGGTTATTGCCAGGTTTAAAGAGCTTTATAAAAGCTCACCTTTGGAGGCTACCGACTATTACTATAAGCTTTCAAGAGCCTCGGACTATATAAGAACCTATCGTGTAAAAAAGGATCAGAAATGGATTACATCCACTGAATACGGCGATATCGATATCACTATTAATTTGTCAAAGCCTGAAAAGGATCCCAAAGCTATTGCAGCTGCAAAGACCATGAAGCAGGCAGGTTACCCGAAGTGCCTTCTTTGCAGGCAGAATGAAGGTTACAGAGGCCGTATCAATCATCCCGCAAGGCAGAATCATCGAATCATTCCGGTTACCATTCAGGATTCTCAGTGGGGATTCCAGTATTCCCCTTATGTATATTACAATGAGCATTGCATAGTATTTAACGGTGAGCATGTTCCCATGAAGATTGACAGGGGAACATTCTGTAAGTTGTTTGATTTTGTAAAGCAGTTTCCGCATTATTTCGTGGGTTCAAATGCGGACCTTCCGATTGTAGGAGGCTCCATACTTACCCATGATCATTTCCAGGGCGGCCATTATGAATTTGCCATGGCTAAGGCTCCGGTTGAAAAAGAATATACTATAGAAGCCTTCAGTGACCTGAAAATCGGCAGGGTTAAATGGCCCATGTCAGTAATCAGGCTCAGCGGAACGGACACTGACCGTATTATCGAGTGCGCCGATGTAATCCTTAAGAGCTGGCGCGGCTACAGTGACGAGGCCTGCTTTATTTTTGCCGAAACCGACGGTGAGCCTCATAATACAATAACCCCCATTGCAAGAAAGCGAGGGGATATTTACGAGCTTGATTTAGTGCTCAGAAACAACATTACCACCGAGGAGCATCCTCTTGGTGTGTTCCATCCTCATGGGGAGCTTCATCATATCAAAAAAGAAAATATCGGGCTTATAGAAGTTATGGGCCTTGCGGTGCTGCCTGCCCGCCTAAAGGATGAAATGGCTGCCCTTGAGGCAGCAGTGTTAAGCGGCAAAGATTTAAGAGCCGATGAAGCGCTTGAAAAGCACGCAGACTGGGCTGAGGGATTTAGGGATGAAATGACAGCCAATCCCGGCAGCGCCCACGATATTGTCCAAAGAGAAATCGGTAAGGTATTTGCCAGGGTGCTTGAGGACGCCGGTGTTTATAAGCGAACTGAGAGCGGAATGGCCGGCTTTGACAGGTTTGTGGAGCAGCTTCATTAATATTATTCGGCTTATGTTGTAAAGTCTGTATTTGTGAAAATCAGGCAGTGTGAGGACCGGTGTGAAAAAACGAACTCTTGAAATATTGCAGCGAATGGAAAATGAATATGGCAGAGACCTTACCTGTTACCTGGACCATAATGCGGCATGGCAGTTACTGATAGCTACAATTATGTCGGCACAGTGCACCGATAAAAGAGTCAATGAGGTGACAAAGGAGCTGTTTGTAAAATATCCTACGGTGGATTCTTTTGCAGGAGCTGATTTGGCAGAGCTTGAAGAGGATATCCGACCTGTAGGCTTTTATCATAATAAGGCTAAGAATATTATCGGCTGTTGTCGAATGTTAATGCTTGAATACGGTGGGGAGGTTCCGAGGGATATTGAAAGCCTTACAAAGCTTCCCGGTGTAGGTCGGAAAACCGCCAATGTTATCCGGGGAAATATATACAGGGATCCAAGCGTTGTTGTTGATACTCACGTGCTTAGAATATCAAACAGGCTCGACCTTGTGGACACTAAAGATCCCGTTAAAGCTGAGTTCGACCTTATGAAGGCAGTGGACAGGGAATACTGGCTTTATATCAATCACTGGTTTATGGCCTTTGGACGAACTATCTGCAAGGCTCCCACGCCAAAGTGTGAGGAATGTTATTTAAGAGATTTGTGTAAGGCGGGAAAAAGAAAATGAATTCCTATGTCTGTCTCGACACAGAGGCCACAGGGCTTAGCCCGAAACACGACAAAATAATAGAAATCGGAGCAGTTAAGGTAATTGACGGTGAGATAGCTGATACCTTTTCCACCTTTGTTAATCCCGGAAGGAAGCTTGATGAAAGAATAGTGGAGCTTACGGGAATAAAAGACGAGGATTTGGAAAGCGCTCCCGATATTAAGGATGTAATAGCAGGCTTTGTGGAGTTTTGCGAAGATTTACCCCTTCTTGGGCATCATATAATATCAGATTTCGCAATAATAAAGCAGGCGGCAGTAAACAATAAACAGCCTTTTGATAAAGCAGGGGTGGATACACTCAGAATTTCCAGGGTTTTATATCCGGAGCTTGAGTCCAAGCGCTTAAAGGATATGTGTAATCATCTTGGAATAAAGCTGGAGGCTCACAGAGCGCTTAATGACGCCATAGCCACTAAGGAACTGTTTGATAAATTGTGTGACGAGCTCGAAAAAAAATATCCCGGTTCGGTAAAAATTGCAGAACAGGCTACGTCATCGAATACCGCTTCCAAAGGGGATTATTCGAAGCTTTGCGCTTTGTTTGAGCCCCAGCCTCTTATTTATCACGTAAAAAAAGAATCGCCCATCAGAAAGAATCAAAAGGAAAAACTGACATTTCTAATTGAGCGATTCAATATAGATTTTAATATTGATATTGACAAAATGAGCTGTAATGAGGCCAGTCGTACAATCGACAAAATCCTGGCGAAATACGGAAGACAGTGATTAAAGCCGTTCCTCCAAAGCGGCCTTTATGAAGCCTGTATTTAAGCTTTTGGTCTCGCTCACTATATTTATAAGGTCCTTAATCTTTTCGGGTTTACCGATTTCCAGGTAATAATCGGCCAGAATATTATAGGTTTTTTTAATATCGCATTTAGTGGAAGCCATGAATTCAAGAATTCTTATGGCTTCTTCTTTTTCTCCGATGCTTAAAAGTGAATCGGCCCATTTTTGAAGGGTTGTAACAAGGGTTGTATAGTTTTGGTCGTATCTTGACAACTCTGTAATATTGGGCGCACCGAATTCAAGCTTTAAGTCCGTGTTGCTGTAGCCTGTAAGATTAAGTATTTTGTCGCCGCGAAGCTCGTCTATGATGTTTATGCAGGAGGCTATGATATCGTTGTCTGAGTGCAGGTTTACCGGTAAATCATCGGGGATGGTAATGTAGTCTAAATGGTCGATGGGTTTCCTTCGGGTGGTGTTGGCTATTCGCTCTCTTTCCCAAAAAGCAGCCTCTCTTTTTTCTTTTAATCGTACTGTCCTTCGGGACTCATATAAAACCCATGCACAGAACAGTGCAATGATTAACAAACTTGCTATTTTCCAGTACATAGACTATAATTCCTTTCAAATGGAATGAGGTATATTTCAATGTTTAATATCTACGACAAGCGCAATAAAAAAATATTTACAAGAGTAATTGTTGTTATTTTAGTACTTGCAATGGTTGTTCCTATTTTAGCATCTTTGATTTAAGAAGGCAAAAATATGAATACAGGGAAAGTATCGGAAAATGTCTTAAAAAGATCAATATTGAAAAAGATTGATGTACGGCGCAAGGAAGTCCTTACCGGAGCCAAGGTAGGGGAGGATTGCGCTGTTTTGACATTTAATGAGGGTGAGACAGTGGTTCTTTCCTCAAATCCGGTTTCTTTTTCCACAGCAGATGATGCATATATAGCAGTAAACCGCGCAGCCAACAATGTGGCTTCGGCGGGAGGCGAGCCGGTCGGTGTTATGGTTAATCTTTTATTACCGACTGATTCCGAAGAGGCTTTGTTAAAAAATATAATGGATGGCCTTGAGGCTGCCGCCAAATCGTTAAATATCCAGATAATAGGCGGTCACACCGAGGTAACAGGCGGGGTAATAAGACCGGTTATTTCGGTTACCGGAGTGGGAAAGGCCCCCGGTGATAAACTGATTACCGCTTCGGGAGCCCGTCCGGGTGATGATGTGGTGGTTTCCAAGTGGATTGGGCTGGAAGGAACCTTTCTTTTGGCCAAAGAGTATGAGGAAAAGCTTAAGGCCAAATATCCGGCCAGAATGATTTATGAGGCCGGTCAATATGACCGATTTTTGTCGGTGGTACCTGAGGCTGCACCCGCCGTTAAGTCCGGCGTGACTGCAATGCATGATGCCAGCGAAGGGGGAATTTTCGGAGCCCTTTGGGAAAT
>JAZUJC010000058.1:0-2697 GCA_045642625.1 Lachnospiraceae bacterium | reverse complement strand
CCATACTTCAAAACTGTGGGCATAACCTTCCTCATGGAATTTCGTGTAGGCCTCAATCATCATGCCGCCGATCCAGGTTCCGTCCTGCCCTTCACGGTTTTGCCTTGCACACTGAATCATGACCTCACCAAAAGCCTTGTCCATGGTGTAGGTAAAAGGAGTATGCTTTAAAAACTTTGCGGCGCTTTTTGGCTACGAAGTAGGGGATAAGTTCACTTACTATAATTCGAGAAAGAAAATGACAGAGGGAACGATTGTCGGCTTTGTTGATTATTTCCCGGGTTATGCACCTACAGAAAAGGGCCTCAATCCTGACGGAACACCTTATTCAAAAGAAAATTATCTTATCATTGCGCATTTTGACTATCTTACCAACAAGTGGGGAACTACTCCCTATGAGGTGTGGATTCAGTTAAAGGACGGCTACAGTGTTAATGATGTTAACGGATGGATTGCAGATAACAAGGTTTCTTTAAGTAAGTATGTAAATAAAGAAAAGAAGCTGGATTCTACTTTGTCGGATCCCCTCTTACAGGGTACAAACGGTGTCTTAACAATGGGATTCGTGGTAACGCTTGTGCTTTGTGCGGTAGGTTATCTGATTTACTGGGTAATGTCTATCAGAGAACGTGAGCTGATGTTTGGTGTTCTTAGAGCGACTGGTTTACATAAGTCAGAGGTTATTATTATTCTTTTGACTGAGCAGATATTCTCAGGAGTATTTTCAGTATTTGCCGGAATCGGAATAGGAAAGCTTACTTCCACACTTTTTGTACCGATTCTTCAGCAGGCATATGTGTCGGCAGATCAGGCGCTGCCCATGAAGTTAATTATGGTTGCATCCGATATGTACAGGCTGTATGCAGTGGTAGCAATAGTAATGGTTGTTGCTTTAGCAGTACTGATAGGTATTATTTCCAGAATGAATGTAACCAAGGCACTTAAGCTTGGTGAAGAGTAATAAGTGCACTTTTGCAGGAGATAAATAATGAGTAGTAATGAATATGTAATAAAGGCTGAGGGAATAACAAGGGTATTCCCGGTGCCCGGCGGTGAATTTGCGGCTCTTAAGGGTGTTGATGCTGCTGTTCCCAAGGGAACCTTTGCCATATTAAAGGGACGTTCGGGTTCCGGTAAAACAACATTAATGAATATAATAGGAACTCTTGATGATCCTACCGAAGGTGCAGTTTATATAAACGGAACCGCTATTAAGGGGCTTAATGAAAAGCAAAGAGAAAACTTAAGGCGAAGAGATCTTGGCTTTGTGTTCCAGGCAGTTTCACTTATTCCATCATTAAATGCATTTCAGAATGTGGAATTTTCCATGAGAATGGCAGGAATCAAGCCCTCAAAGGAAAGAGACAAGAGAGTGGAAGACTGCTTAAAAATGGTAGGCCTTCATAACCGAATGAATCATATGCCTGCCGAAATGTCCGGTGGTGAGCAGCAAAGAGTTGCCATTGCCAGGTCTATTGCCCACAGCCCCAAGCTTATTTTGGCCGATGAGCCTACTGCAGAGCTGGATTCACAGATGGCGGCAAGGATTACCGAGCTTTTCAAGGAAATGACAAGAAAAGAAGGGGTTACCGTTCTTATGACAACTCACGATGTGGGCCTGATGGGAGCGGCCGATGAAATAATCGAATTGGAAAACGGGGTGAGAATTAATGGCTGATGCAATGATTAAGGCCGATGGCCTCGTTAAAATATATAAAACAAAAGAAACCGAAGTTCTTGCACTTCAGGGTCTTGACCTGGTAGTGGAGGAAGGTGAGCTTACAGCAATTATCGGTAACTCCGGTAGCGGAAAATCCACATTCCTTAATATGATAGGCGGCCTGGATAAGCCCAGTGCAGGATCTCTTATGGTAGCCGGCTCCAATCTTTTTACCATGAGTGAGCATGAACTGGTTAAATACAAGAGAGAAACAGTAGGGTTTGTGTGGCAGAATAACGGTCGTAACCTGCTGCCGTTCCTTACCGTAATTGAAAATGTAATGCTTCCCATGAACCTTTCAAGTCAGAAGCGAAAAAAAGAAAAGGCTATAGAACTGCTTGAAATGGTCGGAATGGCGCATAAAAAGATGAATCGTATGAATATGCTGTCCGGTGGTGAGCAGCAGAGGGTGGCAATTGCCATTGCTTTGGCCAACGATCCCAAACTTTTACTTGCCGATGAGCCGACAGGTAGTGTAGACTTTAAGACAGCGGATTATATTTTTGATGTGTTTACTGAGCTTAACAAAAACGGACAGACTATCCTGATTGTTACCCATGATGTTGCACTTTCCAAAAAGGTTCGCCGCGTTGTCGCAATTCGAGACGGAAAGATAAGCTCTGAAAGAGTGCTTAAGGAACAGTATTCCGACAGGCTTAAGGAAACAAATATAGACTGGAGAGAAGAAGATACGCAGGATGAATATGCAGTCCTTGACAGGGCAAATCGTGTTCAGATTCCCGCTGAACTTATAGAATCTCTGGGCTTGTCCGACAATAAGGTCAAAATAACAACGAGAGACAACGAAATTATTATTACCAAGCCCTAAAGGCCGGTGTAAAGAATTTATGTGAGGATTATTATGGCTATTAATGCAAGAAACCCCTTATTATCAGGTTTTTATCCTGACCCCAGCGCTTGCGCTGTAAATGATGATTACTATATTGTAAACTCTTCTTTTTCATATTTTCCGGGCC
>JAZUJC010000057.1:0-5223 GCA_045642625.1 Lachnospiraceae bacterium | reverse complement strand
GCTTTTGACAGAGATACAAATAAGGTAATGGCGATCGGCGAGGATGCCAGATCGATGTTGGGAAGGACACCCGGTAATATAACGGCAGTTAGAGCGTTAAGACAGGGTGTTATTTCTGACTATACAGTTACCGAAAAGATGATGAAGTATTTTATACAGAAGGCAATCGGACACAGAACTTACAGAAAGCCCCGAATTGCAGTTTGCGTTCCCAGTGGAGTTACCGAAGTTGAGAAAAAGGCCGTTGAGGATGCAACATAACAGGCAGGTGCAAGAGAGGTTATCATCATAGAAGAGCCTCTTGCAGCAGCAATCGGTGCGGGTATTGATATTTCAAAGCCCTGCGGAAATATGATAGTAGATATTGGTGGTGGTACTACCGACGTTGCGGTTATTTCATGCGGTAGCCCCGTTGCCAGTACATCAATAAAGGTTGCAGGAGATGATTTCGATACTGCAATTCAGAGATACATGAAAATTAATCACAATCTTTTGATTGGTGACAGAACAGCAGAAGATATCAAGATAAAGATTGGATGCGCCTTCAAGAGACCGGAAGTGGAGTATATGGATGTTAAGGGTCGTAACCTGATTAACGGACATCCTGATACCGTTAAGGTTTCTTCGGACGAAACATTGGAAGCATTAGAGGATCCCTGCAATGCAATTTTGGATGCAATCCAGAAGGTTCTTGAGCAGACTCCTCCCGAACTTTCGGCAGATATTGCTGACCGTGGTATCGTTCTTACAGGCGGCGGAAGCTTATTAAACGGTCTTGAAGATCTGATTTCAGAGAAAATGGGAATTAATACCGTTACAGCAGAAGATCCTATGACCGCTGTTGCTATCGGTACCGGAAAGTGCGTTGAATTTAACGCCAACTTCAGACCCGGCGGATTTTAAGATTTACTCAGAAGAGGAGAAGCCATGGTAAAAGGACTATATACAGCATATACAGGAATGATCAATGAACAGCATCGTATGGATACTATGACCAACAACCTGGCTAACTCCACTACTGTAGGATATAAAAAAGAAGGTGCCACCAGCCAGTCCTTTGATTCGGTATTGGCTTACAAATTGAAGGATACCTCAGATGCTCCGAATATTCCCAGGCGAATGGGAATTAATACACCGGGAGTAAAGATTGGTGAAAACTACACCGATTATTCTCAGGGTTCATTTAAAATAACTGATAATACCTATGATCTTGCTTTGTCGGGCGATGGTTTCTTTACGGTTGAATTTACCAATAAGTTGGGAGAAACATCAACCAAATATACGAGAGCCGGTTCTTTTTCCCTGACTCAGGAAGGCTTTTTGGTTACTAAAGACGGAGATTTTGTTGTGGGTTCCAACGGAAAGATACAGCTTGACCCCACAAAGGATACAGCAATAGACTCAGCCGGAAGGATTATGCAGGATCAGAGAGTTATAGATACCATTAAACTCACTGATTTTGAAGATTATAATTATCTTAAGAAATACGGAGAGAATTATCTTGAGCCTGTAGAAGGAGCTACTATTAAGGATGCCAATGCAAGCATTTACTCGGGATATCTTGAGATGTCAAATGTAAACATTGTAACAGAGATGGTTGATATGATTTCTATTACTCGTCAGTACGAGGCTAATCAGAAGATTATTAAAACTATTGACGATTCTCTTGAAATTGCTTCCACTCAGTTGGGAAGATTGTCTTAATGGGAGGTGCCTAAATGGTAAGAAGTTTATGGACAGCAGCTACAGGTATGCGTGCTGAACAGACAAATGTAGATACAATAGCAAACAACCTTGCTAATGTTAATACTGCAGGATACAAGACAGAGGTTAACGAGTTTAAGTCGCTCCTTTATCAAACAATTCAGACTAAAACAACTACTGCCAATGGTGCCAACAAGCCGGTTGGTGCGCAGGTTGGCTTAGGTGTTCGTAACGCAGCTATAACATCTATTTTCACTGACGGTGCATTACTTGCTTCCGAGAGTGATTCTGCTTTCGCTTTATCAGGCCGCGGATTTTTTGCGGTGCGTGGTGAGGACGGAAATACTTATTACACCAGAAACGGAAATTTTAACTGGGCAATGAATTCCGAGGGCGGAATTATGCTTACAAACAGTGATGGTTTGGCAGTTCTTGATTCCAACGGCAGGCCTATATCATTTTCAAGTGATTATGTGTCAAGCCGAATTACCGTAACAGGAGACGGTCAGTTCTGCTACCCTGATGAAGCAAATAATCCCCAGCCTCTTGGTATTACCTTTGGTATTTTCCAGTTTAACAACCCTGCAGGTTTGGAAAAACTGGACTCCGGACTGTTTGAACAGTCTATGGCCAGTGGTGCTCCCTTGAATGAGGAAAACAACACCAATCTTCAAAGAACAAAGGTATCACAGGGTTATATAGAAGGCTCTAACGTTCAGGTAGTTGATGAAATGGTAAATCTTATTACCGCTCAGCGTGCTTACGAGTTAAACTCCAAAGCAATCACTGCCTCCGACGAAATGCTCCAGCAGGCCAACAACCTCCGATAAGCTACAAGCAACGCACAGTCGGCTTCATGAACAATAGCTAACCTGTGCTTGCACAGAAGTTAGCTATTGTTTATGGAGCCGGATGTATGGTGCGACAGCACCGACGAAATAAATGCGAAGCATTTATGAGTGGGCGTTGCGTAGTAAATGCGCATTGTGTAGGGAGTGCACAGCGCGGGAAATGCGAAGCATTTATGAGTGCGCGTTGCGAGAAAGGAAATTTATGTCTCTTGATGTATCTTCAATGTTAAATCAATATACAGACTATGCTGCGCAAATGGCCTCCAATGCACAGACAACATCAAAGGTTGATACTACCAAGGATTACGGTAAGGCATCTGATGAGGAGCTGATGGATGCCTGCAAAAAGTTTGAGGCCTATTTCATTGAACAGTGTTTCAAAGAAATGATGAAAACGGTTAATTCGGATGATGATAATTCCGGATTTCTTGGTTCAAGTAATGCATTGATGGATTACTATAAAGATAATATGATAAGTGAACTTGCTACACAGTCTACAGAGACCAACTCGCTTGGCCTGGCTCAAATGTTATATGAGCAAATGAAAAGGAATTACGATCTATAAACGATAGCAACCACCTGATGAGGCTTATGCATCCCTAGGGTGGTTGTTTCATTTTTATTCAGTTCTTATTTTTGATTAAAGGAGTTTCTTTTTGGAAACAATAAAAGGATATATAAGTGAAATTTCATATGCCAGTCCAAACAGTGCCTACAGAGTGTGCCGTTTTCAGGTTGGTGACAAAGAGGAAACGGTTGTTGGAAATATGGCTACTGTTGACGAGGGTGAAATGCTGGAACTGGAGGGTGAATGGACGGTTCATCCTGTTTACGGCAGGCAGTTTAAGGTAGTTGGATATACCGAAATTGAACCTGAAGACGAAGAGGCGATGGTAAGGTATTTGGGTTCCGGCCTGATTAAAGGGGTTGGACCAACATTAGCTCAGCGTATTGTAAATGAATTTGGAAAGAATACCTTTGAGGTTATAGAAAAACATCCCGAGCGGCTTTCTGATATAAAGGGAATTACAATGAAGAAGGCCCAGGAAATCGGGATACTGATGCAGGAGAAAAAAGGCTACAGAGATGCCATGATTTTTCTGCAAAAATATGGTATCAGCAATAATCTGGCCATTAAAGTATATTCCTTTTACCAGGACAGGGTTTACAGGGTTATCGAGGAAAATCCTTATAGAATAGCCGAAGATATCAGTGGTGTGGGCTTTAAGACTGCCGATGAAATTGCACGCCGTTCCGGGGTAAAACCGGATAGTGATTATCGTATAAGAAGCGGTATTCTTTATACCCTTTCACTGGCTGTAGGCCAGGGACATATGTATCTGCCAAAAGATATTCTGGTGGACAATATTCATCGAATTATTGAGGTAGACGAGCAGGCCATTCTTCCGCATATAGAAAATCTGATTATCGAGCGCAAGCTTATAATGCAAAAGCCGGACTCTCCTGAGGGTCAGCCTAAAATATATGCAGCTTCCAGTCATATGGCTGAAAAGTCGGTGGCAGGAATGTTAAGAAATATCGGAGAAGAATTCTTTTCGGAAACCGGTGAAGGCATGGATTTAGCGTTGAACAGGGAGATAGAACAGATTGCCCTGAAAAATAACCTGGTGCTGGATGAGCTTCAGCAATTGGCGGTTGTAAATGCCATAAAGCATGGTGTGAGTATTATAACCGGCGGGCCGGGAACAGGTAAGACCACTACTATCAATACACTGATTCATTATTTTGAAAATAGGGCAATGGACCTTGCACTTGCCGCACCTACAGGCCGCGCAGCCAAAAGAATGACTGAGGCTACCGGCTATGAAGCGAGGACTCTTCACCGATTGCTCGAACTTAACGGGGCTCCCGAAGAGGATAACAATGAAGCATACTTTGTACGCAATGAGAATAATCCTATTGAGGCTGATGTAATAATTGTGGATGAGATGTCCATGGTTGATATTTTTCTTTTTAGATCTCTTCTTAAAGCGGTGGCTCCGGGGTCTCGGCTTATAATGGTAGGAGATGCCGACCAGCTGCCCAGCGTAGGGCCCGGCCAGGTGCTAAAGGATTTGATAGAAAGCAAATGTTTCCCAGTTACAAGGCTTGAAAAAATATTCAGGCAGGAGGGCTCCGGGGATATTGTACTGAATGCGCATCGTATCAATCATGGTGAGCCCATAAACGCAGATAATAAAAGCAAGGATTTCTTTTTCCTGGAACGCAATAACAGTGAGAGAATACTGGCCAATATGGTGGAGCTTATTACTCAGATGCTTCCGGGCTATGTAGATGCCAAGCCCTTTGATATCCAGGTGCTTACCCCCACAAGAAAGGGGTCACTGGGTGTTGAGGGGATAAATAAATATCTTCAGGATCGCTTAAACCCTCCCGAAGCAGGCAAAAAGGAATATTTGTATCATGAAACTCTTTTCAGAGTAGGTGATAAGGTAATGCAGATTAAAAATAACTACAAGGCTGAATGGGAAATTCTCGGAAAATATAATATTCCCATAGATGCCGGCGTAGGTGTTTTTAATGGTGATATGGGAAAGGTTAAGGATATATCGGAGCCCTTCAGCACCCTTACGGTGGAATTTGATGATGGCAGAAAAATAGATTATCCGTTCTCTGATTTGGATGAGCTGGAACTGGCCTATGCCAT
>JAZUJC010000056.1:0-8958 GCA_045642625.1 Lachnospiraceae bacterium | reverse complement strand
TGTGGCCCCACCAGAGCTGTCTTGAAATACACCAGTCACGGATATTGTCTGTCCAGTTAAAGTAGGTCTTGTCCATTCTTTCGGGAACAAGCTTAATATCTCCCGACTTAACTGCCTCACGTGCAGGCTTAATAAGCTCATCCATCTTAACAAACCACTGTTTCTTGATCATAGGCTCGATGGTAGTCTTACATCTGTCGTGAGTACCTACATTGTGTGAATAATCTTCAATTTTAACCAATAGACCAAGCTGGTCAAGCTTCTCTACGATAGCCTTTCTTGCCTCGTAACGGTCCATTCCTTCATATTCACCACCGTTGGCATTAATAGTGGCATCGTCATTCATAATGTTGATTTCAGGAAGGTTGTGACGCTTTCCAACTTCAAAGTCGTTAGGGTCATGAGCAGGTGTAATCTTAACTACACCGGTACCAAATTCCATATCTACATAGGAATCTTCTACTACAGGAATAGGCTTGTTTACGATGGGAAGCCATACCTGTCTGCCCTTTAAATAAGTATATCTTTCGTCGTCGGGATTAATTGCTACAGCGGTATCGCCAAGCATTGTCTCGGGACGGGTTGTTGCAAAGGTAAGGAATTCGGTGGTGCTGGGCTGGCCGTTATCATCTACGAGAGGATATTTAATGTGCCAGAAATGACCTGCCTGCTCTTCGTATTCAACTTCCGCATCTGAAATGGAGGTGTTACATACAGGACACCAGTTAATAATTCTTGAGCCCTTGTAAATCCAGCCCTTTTCATGCATTTTGCAGAATACTTCGGTTACAGCCTTGTTGCAGCCTTCATCCATGGTGAAACGTTCTCTGTCCCAGTCACAGGAAGAGCCCATTTTCTTAAGCTGTGAAATAATACGTCCGCCGTATTCTTTTTTCCATTCCCAGGCTCTCTCAAGGAAACCTTCACGTCCAAGATCTTCCTTGGTAACGCCCTCTTCCTTAAGCTTTTCGATAATTTTTACTTCGGTAGCGATGGACGCATGGTCGGTACCGGGCTGCCAAAGTGCGTTATAGCCCTGCATTCTCTTAAATCTGATAAGAATATCCTGCATGGTATTATCAAGCGCATGTCCCATATGAAGCTGTCCTGTAATATTCGGAGGGGGAATAACGATTGTAAAAGGTTTCTTTGTTTCATCTACTTCGGCATGAAAATATTTCTTTTCAAGCCAGTTGGCATAAATTCGGTCTTCCATCCCTTTGGGATTGTAGGTTTTTGCAAGTTCTTTTTTCATTTCCTTCTGTCTCCTGCTTTTTGTTTTTTTGCAAAAGAAACGCCCTTTGCAAAATTATATTTTTGCAAAGGGCGTTATAAACGCGTTACCACCTTTTTTCATGAAGTGCTCGCACACCTCACCTCTTTGGCTCCTAACAGAGTCTTATTCTGTAACGGGAATTCCCGGGACGGGCTAATCGTTGCCTTTCACCTGCCGGCTCAGAAGCTACCTTCCATATCATCCACCGAAGCTTATCACAGCATACAAAGCTCTCTCTGACGGTTTACTATATGTACTCCTCTTCATCACTGCCTTTGTAATATTTAATGGAATGATACCATCTATTATCGCCAAAATCAATACCAAGAACGATTTCGGTGCAAATAAGCTTCACCGGTTCACGGCAAAAGAACCGATAAGATTATTAATCCAGTTCCTTTTTGCCGGTGTACAGCTCGTAGTATCTTCCCTGTAAATCAAGAAGTTCCTGATGATTACCACGCTCAATAATCTGACCGTGCTCCAGAACAATAATTGCGTTGGCATTTCTTACCGTAGAAAGTCTGTGGGCAATTACGATTGTGGTACGGCTGTTCATAAGGCGGTCCATACCGTGTTCAATATGACGTTCGGTACGGGTATCAACCGATGAGGTAGCCTCATCAAGGATAAGTATGGGAGCCTTGGAAATAGCTGCTCTGGCAATATTAAGAAGCTGTCTCTGGCCCTGGCTTAAGTTGGCACCGTCACCTTCAAGCATGGTATCATAGCCGTTTTCAAGCCTCATAATAAAGGAATGGGCGCTGGCAAGCTTAGCTGCCTCTATTACCTCATCATCGGTAGCATCAAGGCGTCCGTATCGGATATTTTCCATAACAGTACCGCTAAACAGATGGGTATCCTGAAGTACCATGGCAATATTCTGTCTTAAATAGTCTCTCTTGTATTCCTTTATATCAACTCCGTCCACCTTAATTGAACCGGAATCAATATCATAAAACCTTGTAATAAGGTTGGTAATTGTTGTTTTTCCCGCGCCGGTAGATCCAACAAGTGCAATTTTCTGGCCGGGCTTTGCATAGAAGGAAACATTTTTAAGAATTGTCTGACCTTCTACATATCCAAAGGTAACATCCTCAAGAGCAATTTCACCTCTGAGAGTTTCAGGAGCCTTGGCATCCTCCACATCCTTTACCTCGGGATCGGTGTCCATTACATCAAATACACGCTCTGCACCGGCAAGAGCTGAGAAAATCTCAGTTACCTGGGCAGAAAGCTCGTTAATGGGCCTTGAGAACTGCTTTGAGTAGTTAACAAAAATAGCCAAACCACCGATATCAAAGCCTCTGAGTACACAGAGAAGTCCACCGACTGTTGCGGTAAGTGCATAAGAAACCTGGCTTAAATTACCTACTACAGGCCACATAATTCCGCCGAAGAACTGAGCATTTAACTGCTTGCTTCTAAGGTCGGCGTTCAAATAATCAAACTCATCAATGGCCGCTTCTTCGTGATTAAATACCTGAACAATCTTCTGTCCGCTGATTGTCTCTTCAATATAACCGTTAAGCGCACCAAGGGCTGCCTGCTGCTGTTTGTAGTATTTTCTTGATTTTCCACCGATAAACTTGGCTGCGGATATCATCAAAGGAGTCATTAATACAGTAATGATGGTAAGCCAGATATTGGTATAAATCATTAATGCAATGGTACCAAACAGTGAGATAACACCGGAAATAATGGAAATCATTGTATTTCCGAGCATATTACCAACAGCGTCAACGTCGTTGGTAAAACGGCTCATAACATCACCGGTTTCGTTGGTATCATAATACTTTAAGGGCAGCTTACTGATTTTCTTAAAAAGATCGTTACGAATCTTTTCCAAAGCATTTTGGGATACATTTACCATGATTCTTGAGTAAACGTACTGAGCAAGAACCGACAGCAGGTAAATGACTGCCATAACCACCAGCCCACACACCAGCACCAGCAAACGGTCGTTGATGCGTATGCTTTCACCCACCACATTCCTGATTGCAGGCTTTATGGTATTAATGATAAGCCCTACAAAACCGTCTGTTGCGGTATCGGGATTGGCAAGACCGTTGATAATAGGTCTCAATATATATGAGCCTGCTACACTGGCTACGGAACTGATAATTACAAGGAATGCAACGAAAATAAGCTTGGCACCGTCTCCCTTCATATACGAAAACAGACGCGCAATACTCTTCTTGGCATTCTTGGGCTTGCCCATCTTCATGCCTCTGCCACCGGGGCCGCCACCTTTGGGGCCACCCTTTCCGGGCTTAAATTCCATAGTCTTTAAATAGGCTTCATTCTTTTTGGTATATTTAGCCTCGAGGCGTTCACGTGTCTTTGCATCCATTACGCACCCACCTCCTTGTCCATCTGAGAATAGTAAATCTCTTTGTAGGCCTCACAGGACTCCAAAAGCTCACTGTGAGTTCCGATTCCGGTAACACGACCGTCATCAAGCACCAGAATCTTGCTGGCATCTATTACTGAAGAAATACGCTGAGCAATAATAATCTTAGTGGTCTCAGGGCAGTAATCCTTAAGATTTTTCCTGATTTCGGCCTCAGTAGCGGTATCAACCGCACTGGTAGAGTCATCAAGGATAAGAATTTTAGGATTTTTAAGCATTGCTCTGGCGATACAAAGTCTCTGCTTCTGACCACCGGAAACATTTACACCACCCTGGCCAAGGTCGGTTTCATAACCATCCTCAAAGCCGGTAACAAAGCCGTCGGCCTGAGCCATGGCAGCAACCTTACGGATTTCTTCAAAAGAAGCATCCTCGTCACCCCAGCGAAGGTTTTCGATAATGGAACCCGAGAAAAGAACATTCTTTTGCAGCACCATTGATACACCCTCTCTAAGATTTTTAAGGGAGTAATCCTTTACGTTGATACCGTCAACCAGCACCTCGCCCTCGTCGGTGTCATATAATCTCGGAATCATCTGTACAAGTGTAGTCTTACCGCAGCCGGTGGAACCGATAATACCGATTGTTTCACCGCTTTCGATTTTTAAGCTTACCTTGTCAAGAACCGGTTCCCCTGAATTCTTGTAATATCTGAAGGTAACATCCTTAAACTCGATTTCGCCCTTTTCAACCTTCTTTTCGGGATATTTTGCATAAATATCGTTAATATCAGAAACACAGTCCAGCACTTCATTTATACGCTTACCGGAAGCAATCGCACGTGCACTCTGCAAAATAATAAAAGAAGACATTACAAGGGACATAAGAATCTGAGTTATATAGGTAATAAATGCAGCCAGATCACCTACCTGCATATCGCCAACCATTATCTGCTTGCCGCCAAACCATACAACCGCAATAACCGTTGCGTTCATAATGAGCCCCATCAGAGGCATTGTGGTAATCATAACCCTGAAGGCACGAAGGGATGATTGCTTTAAGTCACCGTTGGCATTTTCAAATTTACCGTATTCAAAATCATCTCTTACAAAAGACTTGATTACACGAACGTTGGTAACGGATTCACGAATTGTGGAATTAAGCTTATCCATTTTTTCCTGAAGAATCCTAAACCTTGGAAATGCAATTTTAATAACGATGGCAATAACCACCAGTAATATAGGAATAACTACAAGAATAATTGTTGCCAGGCGGGGATTCATAATGAATGCCATAATAACCGCACCAATCAGCATACCGGGAGCTCTCAACATCATACGAAGACAGGTGTTTACCAGGTTCTGAATCTGGGTAATGTCATTGGTAAGCCTTGTTACCAGCGAGCCGGTACTGAATTGGTCAATCTTTGAAAAACTGAATTTCTGAACATTTGTGAACACATCTTTTCTAAGATCGGCAGCAAAGTTAATAGAAGCCTTGGCGCCGAAATATGCCGCGCCTACACCACCTACAGCCATAAGCAATGCGGTACCCGCCATTAAAAGGCCTATGGTGATTATATAAGCGGGACTACCGGAAGACTGATTTTCAACCGGAATATTGTTGATAATCAGTGACAACAGTTTAGGTAATACTATTTCACCCACCGTCTCCACTATCATCAGAAGGGGACCGATGATAAACGCTGACAGATACGGGCGAATATACTTCCAATATCTTTTCATTCTTTTTCCTTTCAATATATACTTAACAGTCGGATTGTCCTCCAATTGGAGAGGTGGCTGTTTAATTTCTTCTTAAAGCCTTTTTGACGTACTTTTGCTTGTACATTTCTCTATCGGCTTTTTCGATTATATCATTAATATCCTCGCGGCTTCTTATTTTTGTTATATAGTATCCAACGGAAGCTTCAATAGCAAAGGGATGCCTATTTTGAGAATTGATTTTATTCATTTCTTTTTCAATGGCCTCGATACATCTGTCGGCCTCAGCCTCACCGTAGCCCTGAGCCAAAAGAACAAACTCATCACCGCCGTAACGCATAATAAGCTCGCCATGCTTTTTAACCGCTTTCATAACAGCTGCGGTTTCTTTTATCAATTCATCGCCTTGGTCGTGACCAAGAGTGTCATTGATTTTCTTTAAACCGTCAACATCAAGGAAGACCACACAGATATTCTTTTCATTATTAATACAGTCATCAATAATCGGCTCAGCCATTTTAAAGAATCCTGCCCTGTTGAATATTCCGGTCAATGTATCGTAAACCCACATTTTATCAAGAGTTCCGATCATTTCCTCCATTAACTGGGTTTTTCGGATATTTTCCAGCGCATCTGAGCAAAGATTTGTCCAGTTGGGGAAAAAGTCGTTACGAACCAGTTCTCCGGATTCACCAATAATTGCATATCCAAAGTTGCGCCTCTGGAAGTGAATCGGGAAAAAGTAATAGGTTACACCTTCCCTGCCACCGTTACAGGAGGGCGGGTACAGGTCTTTAGTATCAAATACCTCACCGGTAGGTGCCGGCAAACCATCCACGCAGCTTATTATATTATGAACTGTGGGTGTATAGCCTACATAATCATCAACCGAATGCAGCCTTGCTGAATATGCGGTGTAATCAAATTCCTGCTCTTCCCGCACATTAAGATTCAAATAAAGTTCCCTGGGCTTCATTCGATAAGCGTAGTCACACATCAGATTTATCAGCGAAGAATAATCTGTAACAGACATAAAATCGACAGTCATAAGCTTAACGGTCTGATTAAGCTCAGCCTGTTCGTAACGGTCAACCGCCAACGCATCATCCACATCGTTGTGGTTTTCTTCCTTGCCGTGGCAGCCACAGGTCTCACCGATACTTAATGCCACGGGAAGTTTTACAAGGTCGCCGTTTTTATATTTATCAAAATTATGAAGAATTTCTACCGATTTGGTACCCTTTTGGTATTGCTGTCTCTTAACTGTAGTAAGCCTTGGAGTTACCACTCTGGAAACAAAGTCATAATCAACGCCGGTAACCTTAACATCTCTGGGCACCTTGTAGCCAAGCTTCTTTAGCTGCATACAAACCGCAACAGCCATCTGATCGTTACAGCACATAATACAGTCGGCCATTTTTTCATCCAGGGAATGAAAATAATCCACAGCAGCGATTCCGCTTCTGTATTCATATGTTCCGTTATAAAACCATTCTTCTTTTGGGGATAGTCCATGATCGATCATTGCCCTTCTGACACCATCTTCTCTGATAGCATTGTCGGAGCCGCCGGCATGTCCGCGAACAAAATAGATTTTTTTGCAGTCATGTTCCTTAATCATATGCTCGGTCAGCGCATAGACAGAACCGCCTTCATCGGAGGCAATATTTACAAAATGCTCATCATATCTGTCAATACAAACCGTAGGAACATTGCTTGCAACAATTTTTTCAACGAGATGATTCTCAATCTCAGGATTAACAAAAGTATTCTTTACGAATATAATGCCGTCAAACTTGGTTAAGTCCGGCAAATCAAAAATATTATATTCGCTGTTAACGAAGGCATAATTGGCAGCCGCACTTCCGTGACAGCAGAATACCGAGCAGGTATCCTTTAAATCTCTGATTTTACGTTCAATTCCCTTCATCATTGCTTTTTGCGAATCGAATATCAATCCGCAAATCAAAACTGCTATTTTCATTATTACAATTCCCTCTATAATGCCAGCCGAGCCTAGCCCGGACCTTTTGCAACTCATGAATTATAACATAAGCATATTAATAATAGTATGTTTTTTATTGTTATTTCATATTTATTTCACAAACAATAATTTACCATTCACGGTGACATAATTGCCCGGTTTTAGATTACATAACGGTTATTTTAGGGTTACATAACACCATTGACCAAGTAAGTATTTTATGATTATATGCATTATTCAAATTGCAGGAATGAATTGTCAGGCAATAAATCTTTATTCACAAATCCCCTACAAATCCACACTTTCCACAGAGTTATCCACAGATGTCAGTGTCATTTCACTCATTTTGTGTGTCATTTCCACAAAAATGAATGTCATTTCCTGCATTTTTCTGAATTGATTAGTACTTTGTTCCCATTTACATAATGATTGAACCATAAATCTATTACGTTAATTTATTTCTTTTTCACCTTCATCATTTTTTACATTGCAAATAGATATTTTTTAGCTCCCACACCTATTATTTTTCTCACTTTTACATTCTTTTCGATATAGCATTTTATCTAAAAGGCATATAATCCGGGAGCTTATTATGATATGATAAAAAGGAAGACGTACCCGGGACATTTGCAGTATAATGTCAAACCAAAACGGGTATTGAATGCAGGATTATTATGATTTATTTAGGTTCACATGTAGGAATGAGCGGCAAAGAAATGTTTCTTGGCTCAGTAAAAGAAGCACTGTCCTACGGCGCCAACACTTTTATGGTGTACACCGGGGCGCCTCAGAATTCAAAAAGAAAGCCTCTTGAAGAGCTTCGAATCGATGAAGCAAAGGCGCTGATGCAGGAAAACGGAATCGACCGCTTCATTGTACACGCTCCATATATTATTAACCTGGCCAACTCAGTTAACGAAACAACCTTTAACCTTGGAGTTGAAACCCTTATTTCCGAGCTTGACCGTGCACACGCCATGGGCAGCGATCTTTTGGTGCTCCATCCCGGCTCATCCGTAGGCTTCGAGGCTGAGGTTGGTATTGCCAAGGTTATAGAGGGGCTTGATAAGGTATTTAAAGCTACAGAAAACGGACTTGTGGTATTGGAAACCATGGCCGGAAAAGGCAGTGAAGTAGGCAAAACAATAGATGAGCTGAAGGCTGTTTTTGACGGAGTAGCGGACAACTCCCGTCTTAGAATATGCCTTGATACCTGCCACCTTAACGATGCAGGCTATGACGTGGTCAACAATTTTGACGCAATCATAAAAGAAATAGAAGAAAAAATCGGTCCCGACAAAATAGCATGCGCACATATCAATGACAGTTTAAATCCGCTTGGTGCTCATAAAGACCGCCACGCCAATATCGGCGAGGGCCATATCGGGCTTGAGGCTTTAAAATATATTGTTCACCACCCTGCCCTTGACAATCTTCCTCTCTGCCTTGAAACTCCTTACATCAAAAATCCCGATAACCCCAAGGATTCAAAGGCACCCTATAAAGAAGAGATATTATTGTTAAAATAGAACGAATATTACTGATTTTATAGAATATTACTGCCTTCAAAGGATATTGCTGATTTCATAAGATATTACTGATCTCATAGAATATTGCTGAT
>JAZUJC010000055.1:0-8746 GCA_045642625.1 Lachnospiraceae bacterium | reverse complement strand
AATAAACCCATATAGAAATAAGGAGGAAAAATTATGAAAAAGCTCATGAAAAAGAGCCTTGCACTTGTTCTTGGCCTTGCCCTGATCGCAGGTTCTTTAGCAGGATGTGGTAAAGATGCTACATCTACTTCAGATTCTACTTCAGATGTTGTAGTATCTGACAGCACATCTGCTTCTACTTCAGTAGACACTACAGATGCTGCAGGAGAAGACAAGACCTTAGTTGTTGGTTATGATTACTTCTCCAGCAAGTTCAGTCCTTTCTTTGCTACCACAGCTTACGATCAGGACGTAGCTAGTATGGTATCAATCGGACTTCTTGGTAACGACCGTGAAGGTAACATTATTACAAAGGGTATCGAAGGTGAAACCATTTCTTACAACGGAACAGATTACACCTATACCGGTATCGCTGATCTTGACATCACACAGAATGATGACGGAACAGTAGTTTATGAATTTACTTTAAGAGATGACGTTGTTTTCTCTGATGGTGAAAAGCTTACTGCCGATGACGTAATCTTCTCTATGTATGTATTATCAGATCCTATGTACGATGGTGCTTCAACATTCTATTCATTACCTATCGTTGGTATGGAAGATTACAGAAGCAACATGGCGGCTCTTGCTACACTTCTTGTAGAAGCAGGCAGAGACAATGCTGATTTCTCTTACTGGGATGAAGCTACTCAGACAGCATTCTGGGCAAGCGTTGACGCAGCAGGCGAACAGTTCGTACAGGAAATCGTTGATTACTGTGTAGCAGCAGGTTATAACAGCGCTGATGATCCCGCCGGTGTTACAATGGGAACATGGGGCTTCCCTGCAGCTGAAGATGCTACTTTAGCAGATATCTGGGCTATTATGGTTGATGCTTACGGCGGTGACATCGCTTCATTAAGCGATACAGAAACAGCCGGTTCTTCAGTATGGGAACTTATGGCTGACTATGACAGCTATACAGCACCTATTTCTACCGGTGATTCTGCAGCAAACATTGCAGGTATTGAAAAGACCGGTGATTACTCAGTAAAGATTACTACTGAATCATTTGACGCAGTTGCTATTTACCAGCTTGGTATTTCAGTTGCTCCTCTTCACTACTATGGTGACAAGGCAGCTTATGATTATGACAACAACAAGTTCGGATTTGAAAAGGGTGATTTAAGTGGCGTTAAGGCTAAGACACTTAATCCTCTTGGTGCAGGTCCATACAAGTTTGTAAGTTATGAAAACGGTGTTGTTTCTTTTGAAGCTAATGAAAACTACTTCAAGGGTGCTCCCAAGACAAAGTACATCAACTTCAAGGAAACTCCTTCAACAGATAAGCTTACCGGTGTTGCTTCCGGTACATTTGATATTTCTGATCCTTCAATGAGTCTTGAAACCTTAAAGAACATTAAGGGTTACAACTCAAACGGCGAAGTATCAGGCGATGTTCTTTATACTTCACTTGTTGACAACTTAGGTTATGGTTACATCGGTATTTCTGCTTCCAACATGAACGTTGGCGGTGTTAAGGATAGCGAAGAATCCAAGAGCTTAAGAAAGGCATTTGCAACATTATTTGCATGCTACAGAGATACAGTTATTAATTCTTACTATGGTGAAATGGCTGCTGTTATTCAGTATCCTATGTCAAACACCTCTTGGGCAGCTCCCAAGCCTGCTGATGCAGGATACAGACTTGCTTATTCAGTAGATGCTGAAGGCAATGATATTTACACAGCTGATATGACTGACGAACAGAAGGCTGAAGCAGCTTTAGCAGCAGCAGTATCCTTCTTAAAGGCAGCAGGTTACACCTTTGATGATGCTACCGGCAAGTTCACTGCAGCTCCCGAAGGCGCTGAAATGACTTACGAAGTAATCATCCCTGCAGACGGTGTTGGTGATCACCCTGCATACGGTATTTTAACCGCAACCAAGGAAGCTCTTGCATCCGTTGGTATCACTCTTGAAATCAATGACCCTTCAGATTCAAACATCCTTTGGGATGCACTTGATGCAGATACCGCTGATATGTGGGCTGCAGCTTGGGGCGCAACAATCGATCCTGATATGTACCAGATTTATCACTCAACTAACTACATGACAGGAACCACTTCAAACCACTACTCAATCACTTCAGACGAACTTGATGAGTTAATCGTTGCTGCTCGTGAAAGCGCTGACCAGTCTTATCGTAAGGCTACATACAAGGAATGTCTTGAAATCATTCTTGACTGGGCTGTAGAAGTTCCTACATACCAGAGACAGAATGCTATCATCTTCAGCCCTGCTCGTGTTAACATGGATACAGTTACTCCTGATATCACAACATTCTGGGGTTGGATGAACGACATCGAATTATTGGAAATGAAATAATTTGAATAGCTATTAAATGATTATTCAGATTACCTATTTGGTTTTTTGATTTAACAAAGGGCCTGTAGAATTCTACAGGCCCTTTTAATTCAAACAGAAGGTACGGTTATTACTTATGGCAAAGTTTTTAGTAAAGAGATTAGGGCTTTGTGTTCTGATTTTCTTTTTCGTAACATTTATCATTTATATTTTGGAATATTCGCTTCCCACCAGCTATGTGGAAAAGACTGCTATGGAATTGGCAACAAGACCCGGCAATACAAAGAGCGCACAGCAGTGGATTGACGAATTGAACGCTCAATATGGTATGGATCAGGGTATCATCAAGGGTTACGGAATTTGGTTTGCAAATTCAGCCAGGGGAAATTTTGGTGACAGCTGGTCTCAGACTATGCCTGTTACATCTCTTTTTAAGAAATGTATCTGGTACAGTTTCATAATGGGTGCAATCGGCTTTATTTTGGAGATTGTTATCGCCATACCGCTTGGTGTAGTGGCGGCCAGAAAGCAATACAGTATTACCGACTATACGGTAACCGTTGTATCGCTGATAGGTATCTCAATGCCTACATTCTTCGTAGCTACAGTTCTTAAACTGATTTTCTCAGTTAAACTGGGATGGTTTGAACTTGTAGGTATGACCGGTAGAAATTATAACAATTTAAGTTCATGGGGTAAGTTCCTGGATCTTAGCAATCATTTGGTTTTACCTATTTTAACTTTGACAATCGTAGGTATCGGTGGTCTGATGCGTTATACACGTACAAACATGCTTGAGGTATTAAATGCCGACTATGTTCGTACCGCAAGGGCAAAGGGCCTTCCTGAAAAGAAGGTTGTAAGCCACCATGCTTTTAGAAATACATTGATTCCGTTGGTAACAATTCTCGGAGGATCACTTCCCGGATTGTTCTCCGGAGCTCTTATTACCGAAACTCTTTTTGGTATCCGTGGAATAGGCTTTTATTCATATCATGCAATGACAGTAGGTGATATTCCTTTCACCATGTTCTATCTTGCATTTATTTCTATTCTTACATTACTCGGTAACCTTATTTCAGACATTCTTTATGCCGTGGTTGACCCCAGGGTTCGTGTAAATTAGGGGGGAGATAAGATGGCTAAAAATTTTAATGAAGTATTAAAAGAACGAGAGTTATTAGAAAAAGAAAATAAAAACAAGGAAGCATCCGAAGAGGTTTCTTTGGACAGTACAGAGCGTGTTAAGGTACTTAGCCCCGGACAGCTGGTATTTAAGCGTTTTGTAACAAATAAGCTTTCGATTGTGGGAACCGTTATTCTGGTTGTAATGTTTGTGTTCTCATTTGTTTTTCCTGTTTTCTATCCTTACAGCCAGACACAGATTTTCAACAAGTATGATAATTCTGTAGTTGATTATGCTCAGGTTAAGGAAAGAACAGACTACTCACTTTTTATGCTGGATGATACAGCAGACATTCACTATTCGGTAAAGAATAAGCTTACAGCAACCGTTAACTCAATGAAGTCACAGTCAATTGCCGAGGAAGTACTTTACGATTCAGAGGGCAACGGATACAGAGTAGAGGAAAATGACGATTGCGTATATTCTCTTTACAAAGAAGATGCCGAGCTTTTTGCTTCTTTGTCAGGCTCTGTTAAGTATGCAACCTACAGTATTGTAGGCCAGAAATTTACCGTTGAAGCAGGAATGGATGAGCTGGACGGTATTGAAGCGGCTGTTGTTAAGGCTGTTTCAAACAAGGAAACAAGCTTTACTCATAAGGGAGAGAACTTTACCCTTGTTCAGGATAAGAAGACCTACACTGTATTTAAAGAGAGCGAAGGCTTCCAGTATTATTCAAACAAAATGGATGCTGCTTTTGAAGAACAGGTTACAGCCCTTGAGAACGGCGGTAAGTTAACCTTCGGAGGAGATACCTACAACGTTACCAACGATAAGGGAAATATCGAGGTATATAAGGTTTCCGGATCTTCAAAGATTGCAGTTCTTTCCACATATGTATTTGACTCATTTGATTCAAGCTTTAAGATTTCAGGCGACTTTGAAAAGCTTGCAATTGCTTCAATCGCAGACAATAAGAAGTTTAGCTTAAACAATGTTTCTTATGAAATCAAAGCCGATGCTTCAACCGGTGAAATGTTTGTATACGATGAAGCAAAGAATGAGCCTGTTGCGGCTATTTCTACTCTGGTAGTAAGACGCTACAACGGTGAAGATACTCTTGATATCGAATTCAAGGAAGAAGCAAAGAAAGTTATTTCCGAAATGGGCGCTGAAGGCAAGAAAACAGGTTCTTTTGACTGGAAGATTGCTCAGGTAGATGAAAACGGTCTTTACACTTACGATGAAAACGGTGAGCTTGTAAAGCAGGACAGAACAATTAACATTACCGACAAAAACGGTTCTTATGTGCTTACAACCGAGCAGGTGGTTTATCTTATCGATACCTATGCAAAGCCCAGTAAGGCACACTGGATAGGTACAGACGGAGACGGTATGGACGTTCTTGCTCGTATGATGTACGGCGGACGTGTATCCCTTCTCGTTGCGTTTGTAGTAGTTATTCTTGAAACTATCCTTGGTATTATTATGGGTGGTGTTGCCGGTTTCTTCGGAGGCTGGATTGACAACGTAATCATGCGTATGGTTGATATATTCTACTGTATACCTTCCATGCCTATTTTGATTATTCTTGGTGCGATGTTTGATGCAATGAAGCTTAAGCCCTATGTACGTCTTGTATGGCTTATGGCAGTGCTTGGTGTCCTTGGTTGGGCAGGTGTTGCCCGTCTTGTAAGAGGACAGATTCTTTCGTTAAGAGAGCAGGAATTCATGGTGGCTGCCGAAGCTATCGGTCTTAAGAGCAAGCGCAGAATTTTTAAGCACCTTATTCCAAATGTAATGCCTCAGTTGATTGTTACCGCAACCTCAGGTCTTGGCTCGGTTATTATTACCGAATCAACACTTTCCTTCCTGGGATTGGGTGTTAAGCATCCCCTTGCTTCATGGGGTACAATGATTAACTCGGTATCCACTGCAGAAGGTATGAAGGCATACACATATATCTGGGTTCCTGTAGGACTTTTGATCTGTCTTACTGTTATCGCATTTAACTTTGTAGGCGATGGTCTTAGAGACGCATTCGACCCTAAGATGAAACGATAGGGGGCGTGGATTATTATGGCAAAGAAAAACAAATCTTATATTTCAAATAAAGAAACTGCGAAGATTACAAGGCGTAATCGTCAGATTACCAGGAGACTGGAAAAAGAAAGAAACAGAAAGAATATTCCTGCTTCCGAATATATGACTACAATGAAGAACCCTGACAATATTGTTGAGTTCGACAACGTATGCACATATTTCTTCACCGATATCGGTGTTGTTAAGGCTGTAGACGGTATTTCTTTTGAAGTACCCAAGTGTTCAACCGTAGGTATCGTAGGTGAGTCAGGCTGTGGAAAGAGTGTAACCAGCCTTTCGCTTATGCAGCTTTTGCAAAAGCCTGCCGGTCAGACTGTTGGCGGTGAAATCCGATTAAATATCGGGGAAGGCTCCGAAGAAAAGGCATACAATATTGTAAAGACACCTACTGAGGTAATGCAGCATATTCGTGGCAATAAAATGTCCATGATTTTCCAGGAGCCCATGACCAGTCTTAATCCCGTATTTAAAATCGGTGATCAGGTTAATGAGGTTATTACACTTCATAACCCCGATATGAAAGAAGAGGATGTCAAGGCTCGTACTTTGGAACTTCTTGAGATGGTTGGTATTGCTAACAAAGAGGGCGTTTATACAATGTATCCTCACGAGCTTTCAGGTGGTATGAGACAGCGTGTTATGATAGCAATTGCTCTTGCCTGTAACCCTTCTCTTATTATCGCAGACGAGCCTACAACTGCGCTTGATGTTACAATTCAGGCTCAGATTCTTGACCTTTTAAAAGAGCTTAAAGACAAGATTAACAGCTCTATTATGCTTATTACTCACGACCTTGGTGTAGTAGCAAACATGGCGGATTATGTTGTGGTAATGTACGCAGGCCGTGTTATTGAAAAGGGTACTGCAAGGGACATTTTCACCAATCCCTGCCACCCCTACACAATCGGCTTAATGAAATCAAAGCCTGTTGTAGGTAAGAAAGTAGACGCGTTATACAATATTCCGGGTTCGGTTCCCAACCCTATTAATATGCCTGACTACTGCTATTTCAGAGACAGATGTGAATACACTTGTGATAAGTGCAGAAACAAGGCAGAGGGCTTTGGTAATTACCCCCCTGAAATCAAAATCAGTGATACTCATGTGGTATCCTGTTATCGTTATTACGATCAGGGTGAAGTTATGGGATATCCTAATCCTGTTAATGTGGAGGAATTATAATGGGTGCAAATGAAAAAGACGATAACCTTTTGGTTGTAAAGGATCTTAAGAAATATTTCCCTACCGCCACTAATTTCTTTGGAAAGCCTACAGGATATGTTAAAGCGGTAGACGGAGTTTCTTTTTCAATTAAAAAAGGTACAACAATGGGCCTTGTAGGTGAGTCCGGATGCGGTAAATCTACTACAGGTCGTACAATACTTAGATTACAGGACAAAACTTCCGGAGAGGTTTTGGTAAACGGAGTTGATATTTTCTCACTTACCAAAGAAGAGTTAAGAAAGGCACGTCCCAAGATTCAGATTATTTTCCAGGATCCTTTCTCAAGCCTTTCTCCCCGACTCCCCATCGGCGAAATAATCGGTGAGGCAGTCAGAGAACATGGTATTGTTCCTCCCGAAGAATTTGATGATTATATTACCCGAATTATGAAGGCCTGTGGTCTTCAGGAATATCACAAGGGCAGATATCCTCACGAGTTTTCCGGTGGACAGAGGCAGCGTATTTGTATTGCAAGAGCTTTGGCATTAAACCCTGAGTTTATTGTTTGCGATGAGCCTGTATCAGCGCTTGACGTTTCAATTCAGGCGCAGATTATAAACCTTCTTAAGGATCTTCAAAAGGAATTCGAACTGACCTATCTGTTTATTTCACACGATTTGTCGGTTGTAGAGCATATTTCCGATACTGTAGGTGTAATGTATTTGGGCAACATGGTGGAATACGCAGATACGGATTCACTGTATGCAAAGCCCTTACATCCCTATACAAAGGCTCTGTTCTCGGCTATTCCGATTCCGGATCCTGATGCCAAGATGGACAGAATTATTCTTGAAGGTAATATTCCTTCACCTGCCAACCCGCCCAGCGGCTGTAAGTTCCATACAAGATGTAAGGAATGTATGGGAATCTGTAGCCAGAAGGCTCCCGAGTACCGCGAGGTTGAGCCGGGGCACTTTGTTGCCTGCCATCTTTACGATGAAGGCCTTAAGGAAGAAAAATAGGATAAATAGTTGAAAAAACGAGATAAAGAAAAATTTGAGGATGACGGTCGTACCATAGCCAACATGAATGTTGAAGGTATGCCCTGGTACAATCCGCTAAAAAGTTCATCACCGATTGATAAAAGTGAAAATAACGGGAACTGCAGCACCGGTGTGCAGGGTCCTGCTCCTGAGCCTCTGGGCTTTAAGGAGACTGTGGCCATGACAAAGGGTGTTCTCGGAGCGGCTTTGTTAATTGGCGGAATATTTGTTATAATATTTTTAATCTTTATTTTGTTCTGCGTTTTTGTTTGGTTCTAAAACCGGAAGGATGGTTGATATATTATGACGATGGATGAATGGAAAAAAGCAAAAGAATCGGTTAAAGAAACGATTAAAGAAAACACTACTGCTCAGTGGCTTGGGGATGACGATGTCGTTGTGGAGTCGGCTCCCAAGATAAATCATCATGTAGTGCCCGAAAATGAGGGAAAACCGGTTGAAGTACTTACCCCGCCGTCCAATTTTGCAAAAACGGCCCTTGTGCTTGGTATCTTTTCGATTGTTATGGGTGTTTTCTTTGCGGGAGCTCCCTGGATCGGTATTTTGTCAGGTATCGGAGCAATTGTTTTAGGTGCCGTCGAAAAAAAGAAAATAAGCAAGAAAGAAGAGCGTAAAATTGCCAATGCCGGATTTGTATGCGGTATAGTAGGTACGGCAGTCAGCGTGATTATGGGAATTATCTGCAGTGCCATAGTTACAACAATCAAGATTCTTTCATTTTTCTTCGGATGGCTGTTTTAGGCTGTAAGCATTCAGATACCCTGTCTTAGGACAGGGTATTTTTTGTTTTTTAAAATATATTGTTTCCTTATCAGTTTTTTTCTTTTGCCTATAAAGTTATTGTAAAAATGTCCGATAAAATATGTAGATGAAAGGGTCATGGATGACCCGGAAGGAGGAACATCGATGCGTATAGAGGCTTATACACAGGTTCAGCAGGCTT
>JAZUJC010000054.1:0-5484 GCA_045642625.1 Lachnospiraceae bacterium | reverse complement strand
ATTTGGTACAGGCGGTCTTAGAGGTATAATCGGTGCCGGTACCAACAGAATGAATGTATATACAGTAAGAAAAGCAACTCAGGGTCTTGCCAACTATATTATCAAGCAGGGTGGCCAGGAAAAGGGTGTTGCAATTGCCTACGATTCAAGAAGAATGTCACCTGAGTTTGCCGACGAAGCAGCTCTTTGCCTGAATGCCAACGGAATTAAGGCTTATGTGTTTGATGCTTTAAGACCTACTCCCGAACTTTCTTTTGCACTTCGTACCAAGGGCTGTATTGCAGGTATTGTAGTTACAGCAAGCCACAATCCCCCTGAATATAACGGTTATAAGGTATATTGGGAAGATGGCGCACAGGTTACATCTCCTAAGGATACCGAGATTATTACAGAGGTTAACAATGTAACCGATTACCATACAGTAAAGACAATGAGTCTTGAAGATGCAAAGAAGCAGGGTCTTTACAATGTAATTGGTAAGGAAATTGACGATCTCTACATGGAAGAGCTTAAAAAGCAGATTATCCATCCTGAAATCATTAAGGCTGTTGCCAAGGATATTAAGATTGTATATTCACCCTTTAACGGAACAGGAAATGTGCCTGCAAGACGCATTTTAAAGGAACTCGGATTCGAAAATGTATATGTTGTACCCGAGCAGGAAATGCCCGATCCCAACTTTACCACACTTGAGTACCCTAACCCTGAAGATCCCAAGGCATTTACTCTTGCATTGAAGCTTGCAAAAGAAAAGGGTGCCGATGTTGTTCTTGCAACCGACCCTGATGCAGACAGATTGGGAATTTATGCATATGATACCCATTCAGGAGAATATGTATCATTTACAGGAAATATGTCCGGAATGCTTATTGCAGAATACATTTTAAGAGAACGCACCAAGATGGGCATTATGCCTGCTGATCCTGCAATGGTAAAAACAATTGTAACCACCAATATGGCAGATCCCATCGCAGAAAAGTACAATACAAAGCTTATTGAAGTTCTGACCGGATTTAAGTATATCGGTGAGCAGATTAAGCTCTTTGAGCAGACCGGTTCAAACAATTATGTATTCGGTCTTGAAGAAAGCTATGGCTGTCTTGCAGGTACCCATGCAAGAGACAAGGATGCCATTGTTGCTGTTATGTGCCTTTGCGAAGTAGCTGCATGGTGCAAGTACAACAATATTACTCTTTGGGACCAGATGATTAACATCTACAAGGAATTCGGCTTCTTTAAAGAAGATTTGTATACCATTACTCTTAAGGGAATGGACGGATCCGCTAAGATTCAGGAAATGATGGAAAAGCTTCGTAAGAATCCTCCCAAGAATTTCGGCGATTTGAAGGTTCTTTCTTTCAGAGACTATGAAATGGATACTGTAACCGATATGGCAACAGGTGCTGTTACCTCAACCGGTCTTCCTAAGTCAAATGTTCTTTATTTTGACCTTGATAATAATTCCTGGTGCTGTGCACGTCCTTCAGGAACAGAGCCTAAAATTAAGTTCTACATGGGTGTTAAGGGTGAATCTCTTGAGGATGCTCAGGCTAAGGTTGCCAAGCTTACAGATGATTTAAAGGCAGTATTATAATTTATGAGTAAAATCAGTAAAACCATCGCATATTTAAAGCGAAACGGTCTTACAAATACATATTATGCAGCAAAGGAACGTCTTTTGGAATCAAAAGGCGTTCCTTATGGTTATGCGAAAATTTCGGAGGATACACTGGAGGCTCAAAGAAAAGCATCGGTGAATCCTCTTTTTACAATAAGTGTTGTGGTTCCGTTGTATGAAACTCCCGAAAAATATTTGAGGGAAATGATTCAGTCTCTCTGTGATCAAAGCTATGGAGGCTGGGAACTGATTCTTGCGGATGCATCAAAAACAGATAACCCCCAAAAAGTTGTTTCCGAGTATGATGACAGCCGAATAAAATATATAAAGCTTAAAGAAAATGCCGGTATTTCCGAGAACACAAATGAGGGGCTTAAGCATGCAACCGGTGAATATATAGGCTTGCTTGATCATGACGATCTGCTTACTCCGGATGCTTTGTTTGAAGTGGCAGCAATGATTATGAGAAGCCGCGCAAAAGGCGTAAATCCGGGATTTCTTTACACTGATGAGGATAAATGCAACTCGGACGGAACATTGTTTTATGAGCCAAATATTAAACCTGAATTTAATTTAGACTACCTTTTGTCTAATAATTTTATATGCCATTTTTCGGTTTTTGAATCCGAATTAATCAAAAAACTGGGCTTTAGAAAAGAGTATGACGGCGCCCAGGATCACGATATTATTTTGCGTGCCGTGGGTACTCTGTTAAGAGACGGCAGAGGGGATGCAATAAAGCATATTTCTAAGGTGCTTTACCACTGGCGCTGCCATGAAGCTTCAACCGCAGCCAATCCGGAAAGCAAAAACTATGCTTATGAGGCCGGAAAAAGGGCAGTAGAGGATTTTAGCGGCGTTGAGGCAAGCCATACTCTTCATAAGGGTTTCTTTCATGTGAACTACAATGAGGAGTTATTCAATAAAAGACCTGATATAGGAGCTGTAGGCGGATTTGTGACCGCACACAATAAAATAACGGGCGGAATGTTTGATAATCACGGCAATGTGGTTTTCGAGAATATGGACAGACATTTTTCGGGACCAATGCACAGAGCACACTGTACGATGGATGCCCATGCCCTTGATATTAGATTCCTGACACCCAATCCTGATGTTACCGATATTTATGAAAAGGCTCTATATGGTTACCAAAAGGACTATTTAAGCATTAAGCAGAATAAGGGTAAAAAATCCGGTTCGGATAAACGCAGTGAAATTAAGTCGATTGTATGGAAATGGAGCAGTTTCTTTGCGGAAGGCATACGAGAAAAAGGATACAGCCTTTTGTTCGACCCGGAATACAAAAAAGGGAAGAAATATGGTCGGTCCTTCACCGATAATATAGAGGTGAAAGGTGAGAACCGATATCCGGTTTCAGTGGTGATTCCCAACTTCAATGGGCTTAAATATCTGGAGCCCTGTTTAAAGAGCATATATGATGCAGAAATCCTGCCAAGTGAAATTATTGTAGTGGACAACGGGTCCTCCGATGACAGTGTTTTGTTCCTTAAAAACAACTATCCGGAGGTTAAACTGCTGGTTCATGAGGATAATTACGGATTTACCGGTGCAGTAAATCACGGAATAATTTTTGCAAAAGAACCATATATTTTTCTTTTGAACAACGATACAACCATAGAAAAAGACTGTATTAAAAATCTTTATGAGAGCATGGAAAAGAACCCGAAAGTCTTTGCGGCAGGGGCTTTGATGCTGTCGATGGACAAGCCTGAGCTGATAGATAACGCCGGTGATTCATATAATCTGCTGGGGTATGCCAGATCGTCAAAAAATGGTAAATCAAGATTTAATATACAGGTGGATAACAACAAAGATGTCTTTACAGCCTGCGCAGGAGCGGCCATGTACAGAAAAGATGTCTTTGATGAAATAGGACTGTTTGACGATCGGCATTTTGCGTATTTTGAAGATGTGGATATCGGTTACAGAGCAAGAATTTTCGGGTACCAAAATATAAATGTTCCTTCAGCAGTTGTTTATCACAAGGGAAGCGCGGTTTCGGGGTCCAGGCACAATCGTTTCAAGGTGAATCTCTCATCGCAGAATGCTGTTCTTGTGGCCATGAAAAACCAGCCTCTTTTACAGCTTTTGTTTAACCTTCCATTCCTTTTTCTTGGCTTTCTGGTAAAAGAAGCTTTCTTTACATTAAAGGGGCTGGGATGGGTGTATTTTAAAGGCACAATGCGCGGAATAAAAATGTCTCTGAGCCGTGATGGATTCAGACATCACATTAAATATCGCTTCAAACATTCGGGAAACTATTTTAGAATTCAGATTTCAATGATTAAGGCACTCTTTTCTTAATAAACTTTTAAATTGTTTTTTGTATATAGTAGGTTTAAAATGTATTGAGTAATAGGCTGTTTACAGGCGAGGAGGATTAGATTTGATTAAAGACAATCAGAGATTTTTAAACGGAATCCGTCTTGTAATAGATGCGCTTATTACCATTGGTACGTACCTGTTGGCTTGGTACATTAAGTTCGAAAGCCCTTTTGCGGTTGATGACGGAATCGGTCGTCTGCCTGACAGTATTTATTTCAGCGCACTGTATATTATTGTTCCGGGTTATTTGCTGGTTTATTATTATTTCAAAACTTACACTCCCAAGCGTGGTTTGAAATTCTCCAGTGAAGCTGCCGGTATTTTTAAAACAAACATTGTCGGAATAGCTGCATTTCTCGTTGTTCTGTTCATGTTTAAGATGAACGATTTCTCTCGTTCACTTATTTTCATTTTTACTGCTCTGAACACATTCTTTGCATGTTTGGGCCATTTGATTGTAAATGCAATACTGTCAAGCCTGCGAAGAAGAGGTTACAATGCCAAGTCAGTTCTTCTGGTTGGTTATTCACGTACCACAGAAGAATATATAAAGCGCATTATATCAAATCCCCAATGGGGATATGTGGTTAAGGGAATTTTGGATGATGAGGTCCCTATTGGTACCACTTATAAAGGTGTGAAGGTTTTAGGTCACATCGATAATTTAAGTATGATTCTGGATTCCAGTCATCTGGATGAGATAGCAATTACAATAGCACTGAAAGACTACGAAAATCTTGAGACGATAGTCGATCAGTGTGAAAAATCCGGTGTGCATACAAAGTTTATCCCGGACTATATGAGTATTATTCCCTCAAGCCCTTATACCGAAGATATTCAGGGGCTTGCGGCTATTAATATAAGATATGTGCCGCTTTCGAATACTTTTAATCAGATTATTAAGCGATTTTTTGACATACTTATATCCACCATCGGAATTATTATTTGCGCTCCCATAATGCTGGTTTGCGCATTGCTGGTGAAGCTGTCAAGTGAAGGCCCTGTTATTTTTAAACAGGAAAGAGTGGGACACCACAATAATACATTCAATATGTACAAGTTCCGTTCTATGAGAATGCAGACAGATACGGAAGAAAAAAAGGGATGGACCACCAAGGACGATCCCAGAGTTACCAGGATTGGTTCGATTTTGCGAAAAACCAGTTTGGATGAGCTTCCTCAGCTGTTTAATATTTTTAAAGGCGATATGAGTGTTGTGGGTCCAAGACCCGAACGCCCTCAGTTTGTGGAGCAGTTTAAGGAAGAAATTCCCAGATATATGATAAAGCACCAGGTTCGACCGGGTCTTACCGGATGGGCGCAGGTTAACGGATTCAGAGGGGATACATCAATATATAAGCGTATAGAATATGATTTATACTATATTGAGAATTGGTCCATCTGGCTTGATCTTCGTATAATATTCCGCACATTCTTTGTGGGATTTATTAATAAAAATGCCTATTAGGCACTAATTTGGAGGAAAAATGGCTTCTAATTACAATAATCGAAATACC
>JAZUJC010000053.1:0-6328 GCA_045642625.1 Lachnospiraceae bacterium | reverse complement strand
GATGAAAAAGAATCTGTTGCTCCGGATTTAAATTCCGATACTTTTGATGCCACATCATCAATATCGATAGAGATGTCATTATTTTCAAAATAAAATTGATAATTGGAATTGATAATATCATTGATTAATTTGATTTTTTCGGTATTACTGATTATTTTAAGATTTGTTTTGGAGAAAAGCTTTAAAAACTGATAAAACACTGCATGAAAGGTACCAAAATTAACTTCTCGTCCATGAGCCGGATCAAGCTTAAGATATCGATCTTTCATTTCATAAGCAGCTTTTTTAGTAAAAGTAATAACAAGAATTCGTTTGGGAGAAATTTGTAGATTGTTAATCAGAAATTGAATACGATGTGTGATTATGAAAGTTTTGCCGGAGCCGGGGCCGGCTAACACTAAAACCGACTCCGCTCCGGCGGTTATTGCCTGCAGCTGATATTCATCAGCCGATTGCTTTTTCAAGTAATTCAATGCCTTTCTTTATTCTGGCAATAGATTCTTCCTTACCAAGCACTTCCATAATCTCTGTAGCGCCCGCAGGGGTCATCTGTTTACCGGATAAAGCAGTTCTTAAAGGCCACATAACAAAACCTGTCTTAACTTCTTTTGCGGCTACATAATCAGACAACATAGCATATAATGCATCGTTGCTGTAATCCTCATGAGCCTCAAGTAAAGGTAATGTATCTTTAAGAACTTCAACACTTGTTTGAAGATTTGTTTTCATCTTCTTGTGTTCATACATATTCACATCATATTCAGGTAATGTTTCAAAGAAATCAATGTGATCGGGAATATCGGGGAATACCTCAATTCTGGTCTTACACATCATGGCGATTTTCTTTTTATCGATATCCCTGGTAATAACCTTATCTATCTCTTTAAGCGCATATTCAAAGTATCTGTCGTCATCCATAGCTTTGATATATACACCGTTCATCCAGCGAAGCTTCACCATATCAAATACAGCCGGTGACTTTGATACTCTCTTATAATCAAAGTCCCTGATAAGCTCATCGAGGGTAAAGATTTCTCTATTATCCTCGGGACTCCATCCAAGAAGTGCAATAAAGTTTACTACTGCCTCAGGTAAAAAGCCCTGGTCCAAAAGGTCCTCAAAGGAAGCATGACCGCTACGCTTTGAAAGCTTTTTGTGCTCCTCGTTGGTAATCAAGGGCAAATGAATATATGTCGGAATCTGCCAGCCAAAAGCATCATATAAACGATTATATTTAGGTGCTGACGAAAGATACTCATTACCACGAACAACATGAGTAATATTCATTGTATGGTCATCAACAACATTTGCAAAATTGTATGTAGGATAACCGTCCGACTTAATAAGAATCATGTCATCAAGTTCAGCATTCTCTACGGTAATATCTCCGTAAAGCTCATCATGGAAGGTAGTTGTTCCTTCGGTAGGATTGTTCTGTCTGATGACATAAGGAAGTCCTGCATCAAGGTTCTTCTGCACTTCTTCTTTGCTCAATTTAAGACAATGTTTGTCATATACGGTAATTTCCTTACCTTCAACGATTTCAGTCTTTAATGAATCAAGCCTTTCCTTGGTGCAGAAACAGTAATATGCTTCACCCTTATCAACAAGCTCTTTGGCATACTTTAAATATATACCGGTTTTCATTCTTTCAGACTGAACATAAGGGCCAAAACCCTTATCCTTATCGGGGCCTTCATCGTATGTAAGGCCTGTAAGCTTAAGAGTGTCATTAATAATCTCTACTGCACCTTCAACAAAACGCTCCTGATCGGTGTCTTCGATTCTTAAAATAAAGTCACCGTCTGCGTGCTTGGCAACCAGGAACTCGTAAAGAGCAGATCTTAAATTTCCAACATGCATCCTACCTGTTGGACTGGGTGCATATCTTGTACGTATTTTCTGTGTCATTTTAATAAACCTCTATTCTTCTATAATTCGAAGTGATTCCTCATCAGGAATCGCTTTTGACGACTTTTTCTTAAATGCCTGAACTTCTTTAACGGCATTTGGAATGGCCAGATTGGTACCGGCACCGGCTATACAGCCACCGGGACAGGCCATACCTTCAATCAGACATCCGTTCTTTAAACCTGCTTTTGCAAGCGCCAGCATCTTTTTACAATCGGCAAGGCCTTCAGCATGCTCAATTTTAACGGGTGTTTCAGGATAATACTTTTTAATACATTCTTCAATAGCAGGAGCAACACCACCTGCAACACCGTAACCACGACCTGCAGCGGTAGCATCTTCCATCTTATCCATTGCCTCTATTTCATCAAGAAGAATACCCTTGGCTTCAAACATACCAACTAGCTCTTCAAATGTAATTACAAAGGCCACATCGCTTCGAACGGTTCTGCGGCTTGCCTCCAGCTTCTTGGAAGCACAAGGGCCGATAAATACCACATCAGCATCAGGATGTTCCTGCTTAATAATACGGGCAGTAGCAACCATCGGAGTAAGCTCATTGCTTATATTACTGATTGTTTCAGGGAAATACATTTTTGCCAGCATACTCCATGAAGGACAACAGGATGTCAAAAGAAAAGGAAGCTCACCTGTTGAAACTGCTTCTACATAGTGCTTTGCCTCGGCCATACAGCCCATATCTGCACCAATTGCAGTTTCATATACATCATAAAAGCCAAGTTTCTTTAATGCCGATTTAAAAACATCAGGAGTTACATCAGGGCCAAACTGACCAACAAATGCCGGTGCAACCTGAGCTATAATCTTTCGTCCACCCTGTAATGCACGAATAAGCTGAAAAATTTGAGATTTATCAGCAATGGCACCAAAAGGACAGCTTACCATACACATACCACAGGATACACATTTATCTGAATCAATTTTAGCACGATGTTTGGAATCACTGCCGATGGCATTTACACCGCAGGCAGCCATACAGGGCCTTACCTGATGGGAAATTGCATCATAAGGACATACAGACTGACATTTACCGCAATGAATACATTTTTCCTGATCAATATACGATTTACCGTTAACCATGGAAATGGCGCCTCTGGGACAGACTTCACGACAGGGATGAGCCAGACATCCCATACATCTGTCTGTTACAAAATACGCATTTTCAGGACAGGCATTACATGCGGAAGGAATAACCTGCATAAGGGGAGGTTCATAATACTTTTCATCAATATTGGTAACCTCTACACCCTGCGAAACATGTACAGGCTGGTTTTCAGGTCTTAAAGACATACCCAGCGCAAGCCTTAATCGTTCTCTGACTACGGCTCGTTCTCGATAAACACTTTCCCAGTAATTGGAATCATCACCGGTAACAATTTTATAAGGTAATGCTTCCATATCATCAATCAGGTTATCTGATGAATATGCAAGCATCGCTATTTCTTTAAATACTCTTCGCCTGCTTTGGCGAACCTGTGTATCTATCCCTCTCATATTATCTAATCAATTAATTCCTTTATATTATTAGTATTTATCTGTTTTTCTTTTGGAATGTATTTACGCAAAATACTGTTTAACATCACCATATCAATGGGCTTGGGAACATAATCATTAAAGCCCTCTGAAATAAAGGTCTCACGAATACCCGACATAACATTTGCGGTAAGCGCAACAATAGGAACCTTTTGCATATACTCATCTACATCTGCTCTGATAAGATTTAATGTTTCTATACCATCAAGCTCAGGCATCATATGATCAAGAAATACAAGATCATAGCATTTATAGGTCTTAAGCATATCAATACATTCACGCCCACTTTTACATGAATCAACAGACAGGCCGAAGGTCTTCAAAAGACCCTGTGCAACCTTTAAGTTAACTGCATTATCATCAACAACCAAAACCTTTGCCTCAGGGGCAGAAACCATAACATTATCATTATTGTCAGCTTCTTCCTCTACAGCCTTAGCTTTTACGGATATACCCTGAACAATATCAAATGTGAACTTGGAGCCCACACCGTATGTACTTTCAACATTAATGGAGCCGCCCATTCCGGATATTAAATCCTTACAAATAGCCAGTCCAAGGCCGGTGCCCTTTCTCTGATGAGATTTATGCGAATCCAACTGTTGGAAGCTTGTAAACAGCCTCTGAAGGTCTTCTTTTTTGATTCCAATACCGGAGTCCACCACAACAAATCGAAGTCTTGTCTTATTTCCCTCTTCCTTTACTGAAGAAATATTAAGTGAAACATATCCGTTATCAGTGAATTTTATTGCATTCGAAACCAAATTCACCACAATCTGTCTTACACGAATTTCATCACCATACAGTGAATCCGGCACATCTTCATCAATGGAATATTTAAGCTGTATGTTTTTATCCACCAGCCTGATTTGCATCATATCAAATACATCTTTAATCATGGCGGAAAGTGAATAGTTGACAGGAACCAGTTCAAGTCTGCCAAACTCCATTTTGGCATAATCCAAAATATCGTTTACGATTGCCAAAAGAACCTTTCCTGAATTGTTGATACTTTCAGTATTTTCCCGGACGGTAGGCGACAAATCTTCACGAAGGTTAAGCTCGGACATACCGCAAATGGCATTCATCGGAGTTCTTATTTCATGAGACATATTCTGCAAAAAGAACATCTTTGCATTATTGGCCTGCTCTGCTTCAAGAGCCTTAACCTTCATCTCACCCTTAAAATACCTGGCTTTCTTTACAACAAAATACATATCCGCTGTTGCTGCAATATAAACAATACAGTAAACTGCATAAATTGTCATAGATCTTACGCTTAAATACAATTCATTTCTAAATGCCAGAGAATATAGGATAAGAAACACTCCCGAACAGCATCCTGCAAAAAGAATATACCTGCTTTCAAGAAATACTGTAATCGCCGCTGTCATTGCCAAAAAGATAAGAATCGAATAGGCAAGTGTATCAAGCGTAATCCCGATAACCGTTGACGCAATAGCAACATTAAAATACAGAAAATCCACAACAAAGGCTTCATTTTTAACCAATATGGAAACTGTAAATGCAATTGCAATCAATGCACATGAAATAGCAAAAACTACCAGACCTTTTTCTGCATCAAATTTAAAATATGCATATAATACGTGCATAAACAGTACAATTAGATACTCAAGCAGAACAAGTCTGATAGTTTTTTGCTGACCAAACATATTAATTAACCCCTAAAATATTATCTGAAATCACCCAGGAAGAAAAGAGCCACGGTACCGGGACCGGCATGTGCACCGATTGTAGGTCCGATAACATTTATCATAGACTCTTTAATCCCGTAACGATTAATAATCTCATTCTTTACAAACTCGGCATCCTCAATACAATCACCATGGCTTATAAAGAAAATTTCATTTTTATCTGCAAAAGAACCCATATGCTCACCCATATCTTCAACCAGAGTAAGCAATGACTTTTTACGTCCCTTAACCTTCTTTAAAGGAATAAGATGTCCTTCATTGTCTACATGAAGAACAGGCTTGATATTTAAAACTGTACCAAAGAAAGCAGCTGTTTTTGATACACGACCGCCACGATAAAGATGATTTAAATCATCAACGGTAAACAAATGTACCAGATTAAGCTTATAATCTTCAACCCATTTAGCGGTTTCTTCCATGCTCTTACCTTCAGCACGAAGCTTTGCTGCAAGGTAAACGATAAGGCCTTCACCCATTGATGCGGCAAGAGTATCAATAACAATAATATTTGCTTCGGAATTCTCTTCCATTATTTCTTCGGCAGCAAGCCTTACACTGTTGTAGGTACCGCTTAAACCTGATGAAAATGCCAGATATAAAATATTATTATTCTTCTCAAGTAAGCCAAGCAATGCTTCCTTAGCCTCTTCAGGATTTACCTGGGAAGTATTGGGAAGATTACCTTCACGCATCATATTATAAAAAACCTTGGGCTCAAGCTCTTCACCATGGCCATATGACACACCCAGGATAGTGTAGGTAAGATTTATTACCGGTATATCCTGTTCCTTAAGATAATCGGCAGAAAGATCTGCAGTTGAATCGGTTGCAATAATAAAAGGATTCATATTTTACCTCGCTATATATTAATAACTGTTTATCTAATCCGACTAATAAAAAATAATCTATAATATGATAACACCAAACAAGCCGATTGACAACATTAGCTGCATCGGCTCATTAAGTAAAATTCATTATTTTTTTGTGGTAGATCCAAGTCCGCCGTTGCGTTTGGTATCTACATCATCATCGAAGGTAACAGCGTACTGCATGAATATTCCCTGCGCAAAACCCGTCCCCATCTCCATTGTAACTGTTTTATTCTCGTTGGAATCGTTTGTAATTTTAATAAAGATATGACCTTCATT
>JAZUJC010000052.1:0-9613 GCA_045642625.1 Lachnospiraceae bacterium | reverse complement strand
AAGCAGGTATTTAAGGATAGACTTCAGAAGGCTGAAAAGAATGAATGGATTGAAAAGAAATCCTGGCTTAGAGACACCGGAGTTTCTTTCCCGGTAGAATTTGGGAAAATGACTGTAAGATCTCATCTTTATGACATTGATGTTATCGGTTACAGAAACGGTGTAAACAAGCTTCACCTTTTTGATATTGAAACAGTGGATGAGGCTCTTGTTGAACAGGGTATTGATTTTGACAAAGAAAAGATTGAAAAGAATCTGACACTTTTTCTTTATCCCGACGATTCCGACAGGGCAGGCAATCTGCTTAGAGAATACCAGCAGTATTTCATGGTAAGTAATGCGGCACAGCTTATTTTAAGAGAATTAAAGGAGCAGCAGTACGATCTTCGAAGAATGTACGACTATGCTGTTATTCAGATTAATGATACTCATCCTACAATGATTATTCCTGAGTTGATCAGAATTCTTGTAAAAGAAAAAGCCTTTACAATGGATGAGGCCATTGAAGTGGTTTCAAAAACCTGTGCATATACCAATCATACGATTTTGGCAGAGGCTTTGGAAAAGTGGCCTATTGAATATATAGAGGAGGTTGCACCTCAGCTAGTTCCTATCATTAAGGAGCTTGACAAGAAGGTTCGTGCAAAGCACAGAAGCCCCAAGGTACAGATTATCGACAAAGAAAATCGTGTTCATATGGCACATATCTGTATTCACTACGGTTTCTCCGTAAACGGTGTTGCGGCTATTCATACGGATATTCTTAAAAATACCGAGTTAAAGCCTTTTTACGATATGTATCCTGAAAAGTTTAACAATAAGACAAACGGTATTACTTTCCGCAGATGGCTTCTTTCCTGTAACAGAGATTTGGCGGATTATCTTGCTTCAATCATCGGTTCCGGTTTTAAGAAGGATGCCAATCAGTTAGAGAAGCTTCTTGAGTACTACGATAACGAGATGGTTCTTGACCGTATTGCAGAGATTAAAATGGATTGTAAAAAAGACCTCTGCAAGTATATTAAGGATAAAGAAGGGGTTGTGCTTGACCCTCATTCCATCTTTGATATTCAGGTAAAGAGAATGCATGAATATAAGAGACAGCAAATGAACGCACTCTATATTATTCACAAATTCCTTGAGATTAAGCGTGGAAAGAAGCCAACCACACCCATCACCTTTATTTTTGGTGCCAAGGCAGCTCCTGCATATGTAATTGCTCAGGATATTATCCACCTTCTTTTGTGCCTTCAGGATATTATTAACAACGATCCCGATGTAGCACCTTACTTAAAGCTTATCATAGTGGAAAATTATAATGTAAGCTATGCGGAAAAACTGATACCCGCCTGCGATATTTCAGAGCAGATTTCCCTTGCTTCCAAAGAGGCTTCGGGAACCGGCAATATGAAATTTATGCTTAACGGTGCTGTAACACTTGGTACCAGCGATGGTGCCAATGTAGAAATTCATGAGCTTGTGGGCGATGAAAATATTTACATTTTCGGAAAAGATGCCAATACTGTAATTAAGCACTACGAAAAGGCTGATTACGTAGCAAAGGATTTGTACGATAATTCAAAGGCTATTCGTGAAGCGGTTGACTTTATAGTTGGTGAAAAGTGTATGAAGGTGGGCATCAGAGAAAACCTCCAAAGACTTTACAATGAGCTTCTTAATAAGGACTGGTTCATGACCCTGCTTGATTTTGAAGACTATATTGAAAAGAAAGACAAGGCCTTTAAGGACTATGAAAACCGTTCGAAGTGGAAGAGAATGATGCTTGTAAATATTGCAAAAGCTGGCTATTTCTCATCAGACAGAACAATTGCCGATTATAACAGAGATATCTGGCATATTACTAAATAACGATTACAGGAGTATCAAGATGCGAGCAAGCGGAATTCTTTTGCCTATATTTTCACTTCCGGGGAAATACGGTATAGGCGGTTTTACAAAAGAAGCATACAAATTTGTTGACTTTTTAAAGGAGGCAGGTCAGAAATACTGGCAGATTCTTCCTTTGGGCCCTACAGGGTACGGAGATTCACCTTATCAGTCCTTCTCAACATTTGCGGGAAATCCCTACTTTATTGATATTGAGGAGCTGGTAAAGGAAGGTTTTATTACCGAAGAAGAGTGTAATGAGTTTGATGCCTCCACTACCCACGGATATATTGATTATGAAAAGCTTTATTACAACCGTATGAAGCTTTTAAGAATTGCTTTTATGAAAAGCAATATACGAGACAACGCTTTATTTAATGAGTTTGTGTCAGATAATGCCTACTGGCTTGATGATTATGCCCTGTTTATGGCAGTTAAGGCCGAGTTTGATGGAAAAGCATGGTCAGAGTGGGACAAGGATATCAGAATCCGCGTTCCTGAAGCTATTGAGCAGTACAAAGAAAAATGTGCTGTTGAGATGGATTTTTACCGTTTCCAGCAGTTTTATTTTTCAAAGCAGTGGAAGGCATTAAAGTATTATGCCAATTCAAACGGTATTGAAATCGTGGGAGATATTCCGATTTATGTGGCATTTGATTCTTCCGATGCCTGGGCTAATCCTGAACTGTTTGATTTAAACAATGAAAATATTCCCAACAAGGTAGCAGGCTGCCCTCCGGATCCTTTTGCAATTACAGGCCAGCTTTGGGGTAACCCTTTGTATGAGTGGGATTATCACAAAAAGACCGGATATGAGTGGTGGATTCACCGTATAAGCTACTGTTTTGATCTCTATGATGTAATAAGAATCGATCATTTCCGCGGTTTTGATGAATTTTATACAATTCCCTACGGTGATCCCACTGCTGAAAACGGTACCTGGAAAACAGGACCGGGTTATGATCTTTTTGAAGCAATTAATAACGCTCTGGGAGAAAGAAAGATTATTGCGGAGGATTTGGGCTTTTTAACCGATTCCGTAAGAGATTTGGTCAAAAAGACCGGCTATCCCGGTATGAAGGTATTGCAGTTTGCTTTTGGCGGTGATCCTACAAGCGAGTATCTGCCTCATACTCTTTGGAATAATTCCATTATTTATACCGGTACCCACGATAACGAGACTACCCGCGGCTGGTATGAGAGAATTGAAAAGGACGATGAGTATTCCTGCAGGTATTTTGACGAATACACCGGCAACAGCTCAGCCGAGACTGCTGCGGAAACAATGATTCGTGTGGCTATGAGCTCCGTTGTGGATACCTGTATTATTATGATGCAGGATTACCTTAACCTGGGTAACGAGGCAAGAATCAATACACCTTCAACTCTTGGAGATAACTGGAACTGGAGAATGAAGGAGGAGGCACTTACTCCTGAACTTGCCAAGCATATTATGAGACTGACTCATATTTTTAACAGAGAATGTAAGTAAAAAACAGGCCGGATAAGGATTTATACTTATCCGGCTTTTATTCACGACAATAAATTTCTCACGGAGCGTGAATTTTATTGTTATGCATCTAGATTGACAAAAATTACTTTGCTCATGTTTGAATTGTGATATTTGGGATCGTTGGTAACTTCCTCGGTAAACCAGTCGGGGGCTTTAAAACTGTTGGCTTCTTCAACTGACGGGAACTCTACCTCGGCCATTATGAGAGGTGAGAAGGGTGGGGCAAAAACATCCAGCTCTATTGTGTACTTTCCGTAGGGTATAAAGAAACGTTCTTTGTTAATTATATTGCCGTCGGATTTCTCAATCAGGTGTTCAAAGGCTTCTTTTGTTAAGGGAAGATTATGTTCCTCACGAACCATCATTCCACCGCCCTTGTAAGTAAGGCAGTAAGTATCTCCTTCACGGCGAACCCTTACAACCGGCGTGGTACAAAGGTATCCCTGGGTGTACTGCTTGGAAGGGTATCCCGAATAATCGAATTTATCTTTATCAATTAAAAATTTTCTTTCTATTTCCATATTTCTGCCCCGTTAATATTAATTTTGTGCCGGGAAATTTTTTGTTAGAAATTCCGGTTTTGCTTTGAAGCTAAATTTTATAAATATTACGCGGAAAGCTTTAAATATAATGCTTTGAGTTTTTGATACCGTAGTGTTTGCAAAAACCATATAGCACCGCTGTCCGCAATATCTGGGTGGTATTATCATCCCTTATTGAGTATAATAAATCATATATATTTTGGAAAGGGAAAACAGGTAAATTGTGATGAGTTCATTTGGTGTGGCTCCTGTTTTTACTGATAAATGTGTTCTTCAGCAAAATAAGCCAATTTCTGTCTGGGGAACCGGAGAAAGAGGAAAGAAGGTATCCGTATCGCTTAATGATACGGTAGTGGAAACAACTGTTATAAATGATGGGTGGAAGGTTTTTCTGCCGCCTATGAAAGCATCAAACAGCCTTGAACTTAAGGTTGAATGTGATGGGGAAAATGTTTCTTTTTCCGACGTGGCTATCGGTGAGGTGTGGCTTGCCGGCGGTCAGTCCAATATGGAATTTGAACTTCGCAATTCAATAGGTGGCCAGGAGATGATGGAAAATGACCATCCCAATGTCCGCTTCTTTTATACACCCAAATACGAGTATGAAGATCCAAAGTACGATCATTTGTTTAAAGAAGCCCACTGGGCCGATTTTGATGATGAGTGGAAGGGGGCATGGTCAGCAGTCGGTTACTGTTTTGCAAAGTGTCTTTCGAAAACTCTCGGTGTCACTGTCGGTATAATCGGCTGTAACTGGGGTGGTACCAGTGCCAGCTGCTGGATGCGGGAAGAAGACCTTCGTGGCGATGAGGATTTGGCTGTTTATTACGAGCAGTATGATAAAAATATCGCAGGAATGACCTTTGAGGAACAGCAAAAAGAATACGAGGATTACCTGGTATTTCGCCATGACTGGGATGAGGCCTGCGGAAAACTGTATGCCGAAAATCCGAATATAGGCTGGGATGAGGTTGAAAGGATTCTGGGCCCCGCCAACTATCCGGGTAAGCTTAATATGTGTAATCCCATGCGACCTGCGGGGATTTACCATACAATGCTAAAAAAGGTAATAGAATATACTATGGCCGGAGTGATTTTCTATCAGGGGGAAAGTGATGATCACCTTCCGGGCTTATATTATAAGCTGTTCAAAAAAATGGTGCTCAGGTGGCGAGAGGATAACGGCGATTTGCTGCTTCCTTTTATTGCGGTTTCGCTTCCTATGCATCGTAACAGGCAGGATCCTGACTATAAACACTGGCCGATCATCAGGAAAAATCAGCGTCGTGTTGCTACGGATCTTCCGGTAATGGGGCTGGCGGTATGTACCGATCAGGGCACCTTTAACGATATTCATCCTAAAGACAAACGGGAAGTAGGCCGTCGCCTTGCCCTTCAGGCATTATGGCTGGTATACGGCATTAAGTCCGCCAATGAGGCAAACGGCCCCAGAGTGTCGGCTGTGATGTTTGATGAAAAGGGTGCGGATGTTTTCTTTGACTATGTCGAATCCGGGCTTAAGGTAAAGGGAAGCGGGCTTACCGGCTTTGAACTGGCACCGGCCTGTGAAAAGGGACAGGCTCCGGAGTATTATGAGGCAAAAGCAGAGATTGTTTCCAATAATCGCATCAGGGTTACATGCGACAGGGTATCTGCTCCGGCTTATATAAGATATCTTTGGACAAACTGGGGAGAAGTGTCACTGTATGGCGGCAGCGACATATGTGCCGAGCCATTTACAAGTGAAGAATAATGTATTGAACTGATAAAAACGGGTTACAAAGGAGGAGGAATATGCAGATAGGAGTGTTTTTTGGGGAAAGATTTGAGGAAGTAGAGGCTATTACACCGGTAGACATTTTAAAGAGAGCCGGTCACAACGTTTTAACCGTGTCCGTCGGTCATTCACATCATGTGTGCGGATCCCACGGTGCCATGGTAAAAACCGATTTTTGCATTGACGAGGTGGGGCTTGATAATTTTGACGTGCTGATTCTTCCCGGTGGCCCCGGATATAAGAATCTTGAGAAGTGCTCACCGCTTATGAAGCGAGTTCAGTCCTTTAACAAAAAGGGCAAGCTTCTTTGTGCAATTTGTGCCGCGCCCACAATTTTCGGAAGACTGGGCATTCTTGCGGATAAGAAGGCAACCTGTTTCCCCGGAATGGAGGCTGACCTTTTTGATGCCACATATACAGGAGATGAAGCTACCTGGGATGGCAACATTATTACAGGTCGTTCGGCAGGCTGTGCCACTGCTTTTGCTCTTCGTATAATTGAAGCAATTGACGGTGTGGAAGCAGCAAAGAAAATGGCTGATGCGATTTACTATGATTATTACAAGCCTCAGCAGTAATAATACTGTTTGGGACACTAAATATATTAGATATAAATGAGGGATGAATATGGGAATAACCAAAGAGACAGTAACAGAGAAACTTGAGAAATATAACCAGCAGCAGCTGTTAAGATTTGAAGACTCTCTTGACGAAGCGGCAAGGGAAAAGCTTTACGAGCAGATTGATTCATTGGACTTTTCGGTTTTGTCGGAAATTGACAAGCGTAAAGAAGGAATAAAAAAGGGAGAAATTACCCCTCTTAAGGCAATGGAATTATCTGAGATCACGGCTCGTGAGGGTGAGCTTAGAGAGGTGGGCGTTCAGGCATTAAAAGCCGGAAAGGTCGGCGCAGTTTTACTTGCCGGCGGTATGGGCACAAGGCTTGGCTCAGATAATCCGAAGGGAATGTACAATATAGGTGTTAACAGAGAACTCTATATTTTTGAGTGCCTTATAAATAATCTTATGGATGTTGTAAAAGAAACCGGTTCTTATATTCCGTTGTTTGTAATGACCAGTGATTTGAACTATGAGTCTACAACCGGTTTCTTTAAAGAAAAGAAAAATTTCGGATATCCCGATGACTATATTTTCTTTTTCAAGCAGGAAATGGCTCCTGCCTGTGATTATGACGGTAAGGTTCTTTTGGAAGAGCCAGGAAAGGTAGCGGTTTCACCCAACGGAAACGGTGGATGGTTTCTTTCCATGATGAAATCCGGGGTTCTTAATGATGTTAAGCGCTTTGGAATCGAATGGCTCAATATTTTTGCCGTGGATAACGTATGCCAGAGAATCTGTGATCCTCTTTTTGTAGGTGCCACAATTCTTGAAGGAAAGACCGTAGGCGCCAAGGTAGTAAAAAAGGCCGATCCTTACGAGAAGGTTGGCGTTATGTGTCTTGAGGACGGTAAGCCTTCCATTATTGAATACTACGAGCTGACAGATGATATGGCGCATGAAACCGATGAGCGTGGGGAGAGAGTATATAACTTCGGTGTTATTTTGAATTATCTCTTTAAAGTAGAAGAGCTTGAGGAAATAGTAACCAAGAGCCTTCCTTATCATGTGGTTGAAAAGAAAATTCCCTATGTGGATGAAAACGGTATAACAATTAAGCCCGAAGAACCCAATGGCTGTAAGTTTGAACAGCTTGTACTGGATATGATTCATTTGGCTGAGTCCTGTCTTCCTTTTGAGGTAGTAAGAGACCGTGAATTCGCCCCGGTAAAAAATAAAACCGGCGTGGATTCGGTAGAATCTGCAAGAGAACTGTTGAAAAAGAACGGGGTATCCATATAATCACCTCTCATGTATAAAAGTATACAATAATGCAATATTTGTATAATTATTCACTTTTGTGTTATAATGACTCAGCGACAATTTTGCCGACGCAATTTTGTGGCCGAGTCATTATTTTTTTGACCCGAGAAAAGGGTTATGGAAAGGAAAAGATATGTTTAACGCAACCAACATTTTGATTCTCATTACCATTATTGCTTATCTGGCAATGGTAGTGTATATCGGTGTTAAATTCTCAAAGCAGAACAGCGATACCGATAATTTTTATCTGGGCGGAAGAAAGTTGGGACCTTTTGTTACAGCCATGAGTGCTGAAGCATCCGATATGAGCTCCTGGCTTTTGATGGGTCTTCCCGGTGTTGCCCTTGCGGCAGGCCTTGCAGAGGCTTCCTGGACAGCAATCGGTCTTGCGGTAGGTACTTACTTAAACTGGCTTATCGTAGCAAAGAGAATCCGCAGATATTCAATTAAAGTTAACGCAATTACAGTTCCTGAGTTCTTTACAAAGAGATACAGGGACCGGAAGAAAATTCTTCAGACAATTGCTGCGATTGTAATTGTTATTTTCTTCATTCCTTACACCGGTTCAGGTTTCGCAGCATGCGGTAAGCTGTTTATGACACTGTTCCCCGGAACCGATTACCACATGGCAATGATTATCTGTGCCATTGTTATTGCAGCATATACTACTCTTGGTGGTTTCCTTGCTGCTTCCACATCTGACTTTATTCAGTCGATTGTAATGACAATCGCAATTGTTGTTGTATTTGGCTTTGGTGTTACCGTTGCCGGCGGTTGGGGCGCTGTAGTTGATAACGCCAGTCAGCTTCCCGGTTATCTTAATGTATTCCAGGGAACAGCAACTACCGAGGCAGGCGAATTTGTAGCCGGTTCATACGGCTTCCTCCCTGTATTGTCCACTATGGCATGGGGACTTGGATATTTTGGTATGCCTCACATTCTTTTAAGATTTATGGCTGCACGTAAAGAAAAGGAACTTACTTTCTCTCGTCGTATAGCTTCTGTATGGGTAGTAATTTCAATGGCAGTGGCAACCGTTATCGGTATGGTTGGTCTTGCAATGAAGAATAATGGAACAATTTCCTTCGAACGTTTGGATGCGCTTGGAAACCCCATACTTGGTGAAGACGGAAAGCAGCTTGTGGATTCAAGCGAAACCGTACTTATTAAGATAGCTCAGAATCTTGCCACTAACGGTTGGATTTGTGCAATTATCTGTGGTGTTATCCTTGCAGGTATTCTTGCTGCAACAATGTCAACCGCAGACTCACAGCTTTTGGCTGCATCATCTTCGGTTACCGAGGATATTATCACTTCAAGATTCGGTGTTAAATTTGATGCAAAGAAGCAGATGCTTGTAGCTCGTATTACAGTACTGGTTATTTCCGTTATGGGTATTGTCATTGCATGGAATCCAGACAGCTCGGTATTTAAGATAGTTTCTTTTGCCTGGGCAGGTTTTGGTGCGGCATTCGGTCCTGTTGTATTACTGGCACTGTTCTGGAAGAGATCAAATCTTGCCGGTGCTGTGGCAGGTATGATTTCCGGTGGTGCAATGACCTTTATCTGGAAATTCCTTATTGCGCCTATTGGTGCCAATGCAGCTGTTGAAGCTGCTAAACTGGCAGAGGATATCGCTGCTGCAACAGGAAATGTTGTAACTGTAAATCATTCCGCATTGGAATATTTGAATATTTACGAGTTACTTCCCGCATTCATTATTGCAATATTGGTAAATGTAATTGTTTCACTTGCTACAAAGGCTCCTTCCGAAGATATTGTTAAGGAATTCGAGGCTGTTAAGGCCGGCAATATTCAGGAAAGTCTTGCCGATTAATTGGTAAGAACCATTTTGTATAAATTTAAGCGGACTTTGAGCGCAAAACAGAAATTGATATTTACCCTCATACCGGACAAAACGGTATGGGGGTATTTTTGTGCCCGGAATATATACCCATGTTTATGGTAATGATTTATAATACAAATAAATATATTTAAACAATTAAAAATATA
>JAZUJC010000051.1:0-11972 GCA_045642625.1 Lachnospiraceae bacterium | reverse complement strand
GCTTGCATATTACAATCCCGAAACAGATAACGACTTTACAGATGTATTTAAGCGTGCCGATGAGGCAATGTACGAAAACAAACAAATTATGAAAATGGAGGGTGATTTGCGATAATGGCTAAAGAAAAACACATACTTAAGTCGAAGCGACTTCTTATTAAGCCAACTAATCCCGACGACTTATTCGATTCACCCTGGGATATCTTTTTAAAGAACGATCCGGAAAGAAAGCTTGGATGGATTAGCTTCGAAGGAGAAAAAGCAAACGGTGTCATTCCCATAAGCATTGAGCTTGATGACAATTATCGCAATCAGGGATATGGAACTGAAGCAATCAAGCTTATGACAGACTTCGCTTTTTTGTTTAAGCCTATTTACGAGATACAGACAGATACCGTTCCCGAAAATGACGCATACATATATGCTCTTGAAAAATCAGGCTATGTAATACGATCTGCCAACAAAAAGAACGAGCACTATTCAATAGTAAAGCCCAAACCCGTATGGACCGGTTTATATATCTTCATTGGTGTAATAGCCGGCTGTATGCTTGGTATTGTTTTTGAAAATATGTGGCTTGGAATGGCAGCCGGTGTAATGCTTGGTATAATCATCGGTGCACTGCTTGATATAGGAGAAAACAAAGAAAGAACCGAAACTCTTGGACACAAAGAGGAAAAGAGACGACAACTGAATAAATAGTCAGGAAAAGCCCCATAAACAAGATTTCAACCTGTTTATGGGGCTTATTTTTAAAATTTGCTGCTAATAAAATGTATAAGCATTGCCAGGAGATTTTTATCCTTAAGGGCTGCCATCAGGGGATTTACCTCAATACAGTTATTGATCCAGGTTCCCATGATACCGCCGTCCACGATATCCACCACACAGTAAACTGCCCAAAGAATAACTACTGTTTCTGCAACCGCAATAATTATACCGCAGGTTTTATTGATTAAATTGAGCACCGGTATATTTGATACCAGCTTCAGCGTGCCAAAGAACAACGATAACAAATTGAAAACAATGGCAAGTAGCACGATTAGAACAATCGCCACCACCAGCTGTATTTTTTCCTGATCAAACACTCCCTTTATGGCAATTGCCAAAAGAAGAATCGCAATTGAAGCAATTAATGCAGAAACCAAATTACAAATCTCTGCAACCAATCCGACCTTATATCCCCTTACTGCCAAAACCACCAATACAATCAGCATGATGATAAAAGGCGAATTTACAATTATCCAGTTTAATATCGCATTAAAATCCATATTATTCCTTCGTTCCCATCCGCTTAAATATTTCCCGCGAATGTTTTATTTCATTTGAACCGTATCAATAGATGACTCCGTAACAAGAATGTACTTTGTTGCCGACGAAGTGGGAATAACCTTTCTAACCGGCTTATCGTATTTGTATTCCAGCCTGGTGCGTCCATCCATTGTCGCTACATAAATATCCGTATTACCGTAAATCACGTACTGATTATTTCCAAAAACCACTTCCGAATAATCAAAATCAAATTCTTTTTCCGTGATTACCTTGCCCTTATTAGAGTAAACAGTCAGCTTATAGCGGTCACTGCTGTCGTTATTTCTTGTTATTACTGCAATATGGCTTTCGTCATAATATACCGAAAGAATATCTTCTGTAATAAATGTATCCACAAGACTGGTAGGCTTTTGAGAACCTTCGTATATTGATATTCTTTCGTCGGATAACGCAAAAGAATATGAGTTTGACAGGAAGCGAACCATGGGAACCAGACTGTTCTTATAGTTATAACCGCTTACATAATTGTCGATATTATTCTGTCCTACACCGCCAAAATTGTAGAATGCCACACTGCTCTTTGTTTCCCCTACATCGATGTAGTAGTATGAAACAGCCACCAGCTCGGCAGATGGCGAAATATCCAAATCAACAGGATAGCCGCTCTTTTCCATTGTAGTCCTGAAATAGGAAATAACATCTCCGTTGGAGTCGTAAAGATAAATCCAGGTTACCCCCACATCCTCCAATACTGCTGCCACTACACCGTGATCGGATACTGTTATCTTACGAATGGGCATGTCGGTTACAACCTCGTAGGAATCGCCGCCCTTTCGCTGCACATATATGGTTGCGCCGCCGTAGTCGGCAAAAGCAACGGTGTCCCCACACATTGAGTGCATGGGATTTTGCATATCATAGGTCTGATTCCACAGCAGATTGCCCTTTTCGTCCATGGCTCCGGCACCGTCTTTGCTATACATCAAAACAGTTCCGTCAAAATCTTCGATATATGCTCCGGCAGCCGGGGAAAAAGGCACCGTCCGCTGAACTGACAGGGTCTCATATACCTTGGATCTTTCATACATCACATATGAAATAACAGCAATCGCTACAATCGCCACCAGCAGCAATATCGTATACACACGGGCTTTAAGCCTCTTTATTAATTTTTCTCTGATTCTTTCCTTGGATGACTGATACTCTTCACCGGGAAAGTCATAAACATTATCTTTTCTTTTAGCCATTAGCTTTTTATGCTTCTTTTACGCAAAGAAACATATATCCTTTGTATTACTGAAATTTGTATATTGTAGTAGACTTGTAGTCCTTACCGGGTCCAAATACACAGGAAGGGAAGTTAGGCTTATTGATTGTATCGGGATAATACTGTGTTTCAAGGCAAAGTCCGCTTCTCTTTGCATAAGCAGCTCCTGCCTTACCTGTCTCTGCGCCAATGCTGTTGCCTGCATAGAACTGCACACCGGGAAGGTCTGTATATACCTTCATAACACGGCCTGACTTAGGATCTTCTACTGTTGCAATTTCCTTAACGGTTCCATCAAAACCGTCTACTACATAGTTGTGATCATAACCACCTGTAAGAACAATCTGTTCAAAATCATCTCTGATTCTTTCTCCTACTGCGGTAGCCTTGGTAAAGTCCATAATGGTACCTGCAACGGGAGCAATTTCACCTGTGGGAATAGCACCCTTTACGATAGGAGTATAATTTGCGCAGTTAAGAGTAAGAATATTATCTTCAATATTTGTACCGCTTGCTGCACCTGAAAGATTGAAATATGAATGATTGGTAAGATTCATAATTGTATTCTTATCAGAAGAAGCTTCGTAGAAAAGCTTGATTTCATTGTCGTCGGTAAGTGTGTAGGTAACGGATATTACCTTGTTTCCGGGGAATCCCATATCCATATCTGCAGATTCGATAGTAAACTTCACACTGTTTTCCGAAGCCTCAGCCTTCCACATTCTTTTGTGAATACCGTTCTGAATATCACTGTGGAGGTTATTAACACCATCATTAACAGCAAGCTTATACTCTACTCCGTCAATTGTAAAAGTAGCATTGCCAACGCGGTTAGCGCTGGGACCGATAACAGCACCGAAGAAAGAAAGGTTTTTCTCATATCCGGTAACACTGTCAAATCCAAGAACAACGTCTTCCAGTTTGCCGTCCTTGTCGGGAACGATTAATGCTACAAGGTTAGCACCAAAATCAGAAACCTTTGCTACCATACCGTTTTTGTTGGTAAGTTCGTAAAGAGAAGCGACTTCACCGTTTTTTGTAGTTCCAAATGCTTTTTTTACCATTATTTTATCCTCTTTATTAGTATATTTTTTAATATCGTTTATAATTCAACTCTTCCTTCAAGAGCCCTGAACAATGTAACCTCATCGATATATTCGAGGTCACCGCCAACCGGCACACCACTGGCAATACGGGACACCTTTATACCCGTAGGCTTTATAAGCTTACTGATATACATTGCCGTAGTTTCACCCTCAAGGCTTGAATTTGTTGCAATGATTACTTCTTTAACATCGCCTTCCAAACGGGTAATAAGCTCTTTTAACTTAATATCCGCAGGACCGATTCCCATCATGGGAGAGATTGCACCATGAAGAACATGATATACGCCCTCATATCTTCCGGTCTTTTCGTAGGCTGCCAAATCTCTCGGTGATTCCACCACCATAATAGTGCCCTGATCACGGTTCTTGTTGGCACAAACGGGGCATATTTCTTTGTCCGTAAGTGTGCAGCAGCATGAACAGTATCTCACATTCTTTCTGGCTTCTATCATGGAATTGGCAATCCTGTTTACCTTTTCCTCGGGTAAGCCTATCAAATGAAATGCCAGTCTCTGAGCCGATTTTGACCCTATTCCGGGCAGGCTCTCCAGTTCCTCTATTAACTTGTTAACCTGTCCACCGTACAAATTCATTTAGAAAGGAAGACCTCCGGTCAGTCTGCTCATTGAATCTGCATTGGCGTCGTCAATCTGCTTTAATGCTTCGTTCATGGCAGCAACAATAAGGTCCTGAAGCATTTCGATATCATCGGGATCAACTACTTCGGGAGTAAGCTCAACGCTCTTAACCTCTCTCTTACCGCTGATTGTAACGGAAACCGCACCACCGCCTGCTTTAGCGGTAAAGTCCTTTTCCTCAAGAGCCTTCTGACTCTCTTCCATCTGACGCTGCATTCTCTGAGCCTGCTTCATTAAATTGTTCATATTTCCGGGCATTCCGCCACCGGGAAATCCACCTCTTTTTGCCATATTAACCTCTTATCTTTATATTGCCCGTTTGTATTTAAGCCCTTTGGCTTACAGGCAACTTAAGCGAATAATCCTGACGGATTATTCGAACTCTATCTTTATTTCACTTCCGAAAAGCTTTCGGATATCAGGGAAATCGGTTCCTTCCGAGGAATCGGGCTGTTTGTTAACTTCAAGCCTGACCCTTACTTCGGCCCCTGCCACATCGCTAATTGTTTCCACCAGCTCCTGATAGTGGTCCTCATGATGAGAACCTTCGGTATAAAAGACCTTATCGGTATTTTTTTCGAATGCCACAATCAGTTCCCCTGAATTGCCGGGAGAAGGAAATGCTCTTTTAATATATCCCTTTTGGGGATAGGGTGTTTTCTCCACTACCCGGTTCCAGTTTTGAGCCACTTTTTTAATATCCTCAGGCACCGATTCGGGTCGCGGAAGCTTAACCTCAGGCTTTGCCTCTCGCAAAACTACAGCCTGTTCTACGGGCTTGGCCGGTGAAAAATCACCGCTCTCCAGCTTCTTTTCAAGCTCGCGAATCCTGGCAACAAGTGTATCCTCACCGGATTCCATTTCGGGGCGACACATCTTTATAATCGCAAGTTCAACCAGCACCCGCTTATTGGCTGCATATCGAATCTGATTTGACAGCTCCGAAAGAATTCTTATATATCTCATAGCCTGGTCGGCAGTTATTTCTTTTGACTCAGTAATAAGCCTTGCCAGATTTTCTTTTGACATATCGACAATCGATGAAATATCATCACTGGTTACAGCCAAAAGAAGATTGCGTATATACCAGGTGAAATCGGTTACAAACTGCCCCATTTCGCGGCCTTCCATAATGATTTCCTCAAGCATAAAAATCGCGCCGGACACATCGCCGATAATAATCATTCGAAGAAGATTGCTGAAAATCTGCGAATCAACGGCACCCAAGGTGTCCATTACCATGTCATAGGTAAGCTTTTTGCCAAAATTAAAAGCGATACACTGGTCAAGAATACTCAGGGCATCTCGAAGAGAACCATCCCCGGCACGGGCTACATATCGAATGGCATCCTCGTCGGCCTCAAGCCCTTCTTCGGGAAGAAGCTCGTATATACGACCCATTATATCCTCAACGCTGATTCTTTTGAAATCATATCGCTGACATCTTGAAAGAATGGTAATTGGCAGCTTATGAACCTCGGTAGTTGCCAAAATAAAAATTACATAGGACGGGGGCTCCTCAAGGGTTTTAAGCAATGCGTTAAACGCACCGATGGAAAGCATATGAACCTCGTCGATAATGTATACCTTGTATTTACCTTCCGTAGGCGGATATGCTACTTCATCAATAATCTGACGGATATTATCCACACCGTTATTTGAAGCGGCATCGATTTCCACCACATTCATGCTTGCCCCAGACTGAATGGCACGGCACACCGAGCACTCCATACAGGGATCTTCTCCGTTGGGGTTCTCACAGTTAATCGCCTTGGCAAACAGCTTGGCAACACTGGTCTTACCTGTTCCACGGGTACCTGTAAACAGATACGCGTGCTGCATTTTACCCGAGCGAATCTGATTTCTAAGGGTAGTTACTATATGATCTTGTCCTTTTACATCCTCAAAACACTGAGGGCGAAACTTTCGGTATAACGCCGTATAGGACATAAATATTCCTCACTTTATTTCATAAATCATTATTTACTGGCTTCAGTCTCCAAAAGAAATACCCAGCAATTTGGCTTCTTTTATAATCGAAGACTGAGGATCAACCTTTTTAAGCTTACCAGCCACCTCACCAAGAGGTACCTTTACAATTTTACGATCCTTAATTGCGAGCATATAACCGTACTCACCGTTAAGTACCATGGAGGCTGCAACTGCTCCTATACAATTGGCCAGCATTCTGTCATAGGCACAGGGTGAACCACCTCTTTGCATATGACCGGGAACCGTAACCCTTGTTTCAATGCCGGTCAGTTCCTCAATCTGTGCAGCTATTTCATAAGTTACCGAAGGATATTTCGACGCTTTACGAAGCTCTTTTATTTCACGCTTGTCCAATGCAGCCATTTCTTTTGAAATAGCACCCTCGGCTACTGCAAGAATGGTGAATTTGCGCCCTCCGGATTTACGCCTCATAACCGCTTCTACGATTTTATTGATATCATAGGGTATCTCCGGAATAAGAATAACATCAGCACCACCGGCAATACCGGCATGAAGAGCCAGCCATCCTACCTTATGCCCCATTAACTCCACCAGGAAAATCCTGCCGTGGGAGGATGCGGTTGTGTGCACCAGATCAATGGCATTTGTGGCAATCTCCACCGCACTCTGGAAGCCAAAGGTCATCTCGGTTCCATATAAATCATTGTCTATAGTCTTGGGAAGGGTAATAATATTAAGCCCCTCTTCCCTTAGTAAATTGGCTGTTTTGTGGCTACCGTTACCGCCAAGAACCACCAGGCACTCCAGGCCAAGCTTTTTGTAATTATCCTTCATTGCGGTTACTTTGCTGATACCGTTCTCCCCAATCTCCTTTAACGATTTAAAAGAAGTGCGCGAAGTACCGATAATGGTGCCGCCTTTTGTAAGAATACCTGCAAAATCCTTAGGCTCAAGCAGCTTAAATTCACAGTTAATCAGTCCCTTGTAACCATCGATAAAACCGTACAGTTCAATGGGCTCATCACTGTTAAAAAGACATTTTGCGACACCTCTCAATGCCGCATTTAATGCCTGACAATCTCCTCCGCTTGTTAGAATTCCGACTTTCTTCACAGTAATCCTCGCAAAATTTCATACTTATTTATTATATCGTAATATCCGGAATATGGATACTTATTATCCCGCATAATCGGCTGTCGAAGCAGCCTCTATACAACGAATCGACAATACCGCTTATTCACAGGGAATAACTATAACAAAAGAAGTTCCCTTACCCTCTTCGCTCTTACAGGTAATTGTACCTTCATGCCTTTCAATAATAGCCTTTGCGATAGCCAGTCCAAGACCGCTTCCGGATTTTTCTTTTTCAGGAGTTCTGGCACTTGAAACAGTATAGGTGCGGGTGAAAATGTGGGGCAGGGCCTCCTTGGGAATGCCCTTTCCGGTATCCGTTACACAAATTTCAAGACACTTCCTGTATTCAATCTTTCCGCTGTTTTTCTTGGAACTTCCTGCCCCGCCGTCAACGGTAACCATATTAACTACCTTACGGGCCGACAAAGTGATGGACGGATTCTTTCCGTCAGCGGCATATTTTGCGGCATTGGTAAACAGATTATCCAGCACTCGCAAAAACTTTTGTGTATCTATTACTATTTCACAGTCCAAATCTCCGGGTACATCCAATTTCATGTCAAAAGAATCGTACCTCGAATCGGCAATTACATCATAAAAATACTCTTCAAGAAGAGGGCCTGCAGACAGAGTGCTCATATCCATAGGGCGGGCCTTATCTTCAATGCAGAACAGATAATACATATCGTTTATCAGGTCCTCAAGAGTTTTTGTGCGCCTGTCCACAATTGACATTGTCTTTAACAGCTCATCAACAGTGGGCTCCTTGGTGGACAGAGACAAATCTATTGCACCCCTGATTGCGGTAATGGGAGCTCTTAAATCGTGAGAAATATTTGAAAGCATCATCTCACGTTCTTTTTGAAGAACGGTAAGCTTTTGATTGGCCTCCATCAGCTGCTTTGTCAGCTTTTCTATCTGCGCATTTTCAAGTGTAGGTGAAACAAATTCCTTGTTCATAATTACTATCCCCTTTTCTTTTGCCAAAAACCTTCCGGTCCGCTGCCCCCCCGACAGCCGATTATTTGGCCACAAATTTGTAGCCTTTGGACCATACTGTTTCAATCATATTTTCCAGTTCGAAATCCAGCTCCATTTTTTTACGAAGTCGGCTCACGTTCACCATTACGGAACGTCGGTCCGCGTCATCGTAATATCCAAAAAGTGCCTTTCCCAGTTCTTCGAAGGTAACCTCATCCCCGGGACGCTCTGCCAGAAACACCAGTACATCAAATTCTCTGTTGGTTAGGGCTAAATCCTCTCCCTTAAACAGAGCTTTATGGGCCATTTTATCAATTGTAAGATTACCGAACTTAAGCTGTCCCGACGTGTTCTTTTCACTCTTCATCATGGTCACGCGCCTAAGAATTACATCAATCCTTGCCTTAAGCTCCTTTAAACTGAAGGGCTTAATAATGTAATCGTCACCCCCGGTAACAAGACCGTTGATTTTGTCGTCTTCGCTGCTTTTTCCGGTCAGAAAAATAATCGGAGTAGATGAAATTTTACGTATTTCCTTACAAAGGGTATATCCATCCATGCCCGGCATCATAACATCAAGCACTACACAATCGGGCTTTTTGCTTTTCATCAGGGCAATACACTCAAGCGGATTGGCAGTAGTTATTACATTGTAACCCTGCTCTTTAAAAAACTTTTCATTAATATCCAATACTTCGGCATCGTCATCAACAAACAGTAAAGTAGACATCGTAACCTCCCATTTAAAAAATCACCCAACCATTAATTATACTTAGAAATTATTTTCTCTATTTCATTAAATACCTGTTCCCTTGTATCTCCCTCGTCAGGCCTGGTAATCATATACACCGGAATCCTTCCGGCCAAATCGAGACATTTCTGAAACAAAAATGCGTTGTTATTGTTTGCCTTAAACAACGGAAAAAGAAACATGGCATGCTTTATTACCTCAACCTTCGCCAATCCCTTTATTTCTTTTGCCTCTACCGCGGTGCAGTTTTCGGAATTACTGCCGGGCACAAGAAAAATCAGTGCATTGATTTTCCTGGGCTCGTCGGGAAAATCAGCTTCGTAGGGAACAAGAAACTTGTCCTTATCCTCATCTATATATATAAGCTCTTCCTCGTTAAGATTTCTTGCCTTTACCATATCACGGCAAAGCTTCCTGAAGGGAAAACAGGGGGTGGCATAAGCCTCCTTTTCACCCAGCAGGGAAGCGCTGGTATCATCGGCCATAAATGACAGGCCCTTGTCCAAAAGGTATGTGGTCATTGTGGATTTTCCGCTTCCGCTGAGACCGCTTAAAAGATATGCTCCTTTATCGTTGTATAATGCGGAACAATGAATAACAGCCCGGCCACGCTGCATAAAAAGCATGGACATACCCCAGCCTAAAATGTAATTGGGCAGAAGTGAGGAATCCGCATTAGGGCGAAGCTCGTATTCAATTGTATTGTTGTCACGAATGTATAAAAGACAAACATGGTTTGTTAAATATGATTCCCGGTCCCTTATTACACTGTAACATTCCTCGTCGGGCCTCAGCTCATCGGGAAAATGACCCGCCCTTACCGTAATGGCGGTTTCCGGATCTTTGAGAACACCGGTCCCTTTAACAAGCTGAATAAACTCAACATCGGATATTATATCTGTACAATACAAGCGATAGTGATACATATTTATCCTGCATTTTGTATCCGATAAATTTAGCATTTTGCGGTTATTTGAAAAATGCTACAAATACTATTTCATTATACCAAAATCCCTTCTTTATCACAAACAAAAAAGCGTGAAAACCATTACAGTTTCCACGCTTTCGCGGAGACGGAGGGATTCGAACCCTCGTGCCCCGGAGGGCAAACGCATTTCGAGTGCGCCCCGTTATGACCGCTTCGATACGTCTCCTTGTTTACAACGATTGTATTATATGATTAATGATTAACAGTGTCAAACGAATGTGTTATTAATTGCTCAATTTATTCCACGCTACGCCCGAGATTCCTCACTATTCCAGCATTATAGCCACAGCCTGACTGCCCCGCTGACCTTTAGTGAACCGATGGGACCAGTACATATGAGGATTGCACATGGTGCATTCACCCACCAGCTCAATGTTTTCCGGCTTAAGCCCCAGCTGAAGGAAACGCTGCCTTACAACACCGCGAAGGTCCAGCATATATTTTCCCGTTTCTTTTTCCATACCATTCTTGTCTGTAGCCCGGTAAAAAGAAGCAGCACTGTCTGTACCCAGCAGTGTATTTACCGCATCAATAACCTCGGCTCCCACTTCAAAGCAGCACTTATCAATTGCAGGACCGATTGCCGCCTTAATATTTTCAGGATTAGAGCCAAGGCTTACCATTTTATCCACAGCATTCTTTTGTATATCTAAAACCGTGCTTCTCCAGCCGCAGTGGACCGCTCCAACCACTTTTCCGACACTGTCCTCCAAAAGAACCGGAACACAGTCTGCAATAAAAATAGCCAAAGGAACTTTTGAAAGATTTGTTACATATCCGTCCGCCCGGTTCATCTCTCCGGGACCGTATGCCGGGCGAAGATCAGCCTCGGTTGCTATATGCACATTATTTTCATGAACCTGCTCTCCACACACAAATTCACGCTCATAAATATTGCAGGAATCCAAAAAGCGATTCCAGTTCTCTATTACCCTAAGCTTATCGTCACCACGATTCATGCCAAGATTCAGGCTCTTAAAAATACCATCGCTCACACCACCCGTTCGGGTTGAAAAGCCGTGAGGCGACTGTATTAAGCCCGATTTCAGCGTATTAATCTCTTCGGCAAGATTTTCGCATCTTACCAGAGTTTCGCCTTTATATTCCACCAGCATATCTATTCTTTCCTCACCGCGAAGCAGAGGCTCAATAAAATACTTGTCCCCTTCCCAGGTAGGCAGTGTCAGCACTTCATCTCCGGGAATCCATTTTAACTCGCCTTCCGGACAGTCCTCCCTGACTTCACCGGTAAAATCTGTAGCCGAATACAGATACATATCCTCATCTTCCCACTTATCGGACACAAATTTTACAAGACCGTGACAATGATATTCCGTCAGTGTAAGGCCTGTCTCTTCAAACACTTCTCTCACAACACAGTCAGCCGGTGTTTCCCCCGGCTCACACTTTCCACCGACCCCAATCCATTTTCCCTCATTGAGGTCGTTTTCTTTTTTGATCCTGTGGAGCATCAAATATTTATTGTCTTTTTTTATATAGCAAAGTGTGGATGGAATCATATGTTTCCTCATAAACAATTCTTATAATCAGATAAGAGCATTTTTATCAAAAAAGGAGAGGCCAAAGACCTCATCCTTTAAGTGAATTCTGTATACTATGTTTTTCGGATATTTTTTTCTTTATAAGCAGGTAGACAGCCTTAACCGGAACAGCAACAATAGCACCGATACAACCGCCCAGGGTATTGCACACAATGTCGTTTATTTCGAATCTGCCGGACTTTGTGGACAACTGAACTATTTCAATTGCCATAGTCAGAAAAGTAGTCACAAATATAGTTTCCAGCAACTGAATGAACAGTCCGCTTCTTTTAAACACAAGCAGCAGTAGAAATCCGAAGGGCATAAACAAAATCATATTC
>JAZUJC010000050.1:0-6154 GCA_045642625.1 Lachnospiraceae bacterium | reverse complement strand
TGTTATCATCGAAATCAAGACAGTACGTTATGACAGGGGAGATGAGCTTCGCCTACGAGTATTTCAAAGAAGTTAATGAGGTACAAAGAAGAGAAAACTCTGTACTTAAAATCAGGGAGGCAGTATCTGATATAGGCTATGGCGCTACAGAACCTATTGAGACAGCTCTGAATAAGTCTAATATGCTGATGGAAAAAGAAGTACATGCTATGGCATTAATTGCATCTCTGGATGACGCAAAATCTTCTGAATACCTGCCGCAGGAAATCGCATCCTATCCATTGCCGGAAGAGGAACAGGAATTTTCTTCTGATAATAAAAAAGAAAAAGCTTATTCTCTGGTATTTGGTGACGGATATTCCAATGAGAAGCTGTCAATAAGAGAGAGCGTTGACGAGGCAACCAACAATCTGCTGGGAGAGATAGAAGCGTATAAGCTTAACTGCGCCAGAAAGTACAGAACCTGGTTTACATTGCTGGTAGTATTACTGTTAGCTTCTGCCGTTACATTTGTAGTCATTGCACTCTGTCTGTTTAGATTTGTATTGCGTCCGTTAAAGGCTTCCATTGATGCAATTCAGGGCGAAAAGCTTATTCCTATAAGTGAAAGCTACGAGCTTAACTACTTGGCGGAAACATATAATGCCGTATATGAAGAAAATGCAACCACAAGACTTCACCTTAAAAATAAGGCAGAGAGGGATGAACTTACCGGTCTTCTAAACAGAAGTGCATTCAACGATCTGGTGGAATTTTATAAGGATGCAAGTGAGCAGTTGGCATTTCTCATTATTGATGTGGATAATTTTAAAACCGTAAACGATACATACGGACATGCAATCGGTGACCTGGCCCTTAAGAAAGTCGCCACATTGCTGGAGGAATGTTTTAGATCCAACGACTTCCCTGTTCGCTATGGCGGCGATGAATTTGTGGTCATTATGACAGAACTTAAACCGGAGCAAAAAGGTGTTATTGAGCGAAAACTGCAGTATATAAATAATTCACTGCAAAAGAATACAAATGATGAAATACCTAAGCTGTCGGTCAGCGTAGGAGTTGCTTTTTCTGAGCATGGTTTCGGCGATGATTTGTTTGAAAAAGCCGATGGAGCACTTTATCAGACAAAAGAAAGAGGCCGCTGCGGTTATACATTTGCATAAAGGTATATGTACCCCTTTTACCGAACTATGATATTTACCCTCTTAAGCGGATAAAATCGAACTGACCCCCAAAAGGTAGACCTGAAAAATTTAACTTTTGGAGGTCATTTTTTATGTTTTTTAGTAGTTTTCCCGCTTTTTTGCTAAATTGGAATTTCCCCGCTTGGGGGCTAAAAGAAAAGCAATATTAATTACCATAAATTATCCCGGCAATAATGCCGATTGAAGAGCCGGTATCGGCTGCGTAATCTTGTTAGAATCACATTTTTTTTATATAATAATTATTTGTGGAGAATGATTTCTATTCATTCAAACAGTGGGCATTATCCCAACACATTAATAGAGGAATTTGTATATGAAAAAGAAAATCTTAAGTTTATTACTGGCGCTTACACTTGTGATTACGACAATTAACCTGCCGCAATTTGCTATCAGGACAAAAGCAGCGACACTGCCGACTTATTATAGTTCTGTTGACGAAGGTTATACTACGCCTGTTCGTGACCAGGGTGCTTACGGAACCTGTTGGTCTTTTTCTATTATGGCAGCGGTAGAGACTAACCTGGTAAAACAAGGGCTTGCAGACAGAAATCTTGATTTGTCCGAAGTGGCATTGGCATATTTCCTGTTCCACAGTCAGTTAGATCCGCTGGGACTGACTGCCGGTGATGGAGTTAAGGCAGTACATAGTTCCTGGCTTAACGAAGGTGGCTTCGCTGACTGGGGCATGTGGATGCTGGCAATGAATCAGGGACTTGCCTATGAAAACGATGCGCCTTACAAAGGAGCAAGTGATAATACAAAACTTTCGGGTGAATTAGCATACAATCAGACTCCCTTTGAAGTGAAAAATATTTATTGGGAAGATATTCAGAATGAAGATGCCATTAAGGAACTGGTACGTAATTACGGCGGTGTGGTACTCAGCTATGTTATGAATGAAAAGTTCTTTGACAGCAGTCGCGAGTCATACTATTTTGACGGAAGCGATTTTGCAACTGGTCATGCGGGACTTATTGTTGGCTGGGATGACAATTATTCCGCGTCCAATTTTAAAAATACGCCCTCCAGAGACGGAGCCTGGTTAATTAAGAACAGCTGGGGTGAAAATTCCCATGGCGACGGCTATTTTTGGATGAGCTATGATTGCATTACACAGCAGTATGGTGATGACTGGTATCGTCGTTGTGTTGCAGTGGAAATGGGTCCTAAGGATTATGACAATATCTATCAATATGATGGTGCCTGCGGTGAAAGCTATGTTGGATGGAATGATGAATCAGCTAACGTTTTTCGTTCATATACGCATGAAACACTTAAAGCGGTTGGCTTTGCACTTAATGAATCAGATGCAAGCTATACGGTAACCGTATATACCAACTTAAAGGATATGAAGGATCCCACTTCAGGAACTCAGGCTGCAAAAGCAAGCGGAACCTTTAAGCAGGCCGGTTATTATACTGTGGATATTGATGATGTGGATCTTCCGGCAAATACATCTTATTCAGTAGTGGTAAAGGCGCAACGAGGCGGAGCGGTAGTAGCTGTTTTGCAGGAATATACTTCGGTATTTCCGTGTATGGATGTGACTGCAGCCACTATGGAAGGCCAGAGCTTTGAGTATCGATACGGTGAGTGGCAGCCTTCGGAGCACAATAACCGAATCAAAGCGCTTACGGCTGATGTAGAAGGAAATGCGGTAGAAGAAAGTAAGAAAATCAGCTCCGATATCAGCTATAACGGCATAACCTTTACCTACAATTATCTTACCGACAGTCTTTTGTTGAACGGTTATACCGGTAACAGTACTGAACTGATTATTCCTGCTGAGGTCAACGGAAGCAAGGTTGTGGGAATTCAGGCAGGTGCATTTGCCGAAGACCACAGAATTAAAAAGCTGGTAGCCGAAAATATGGATGTAATCGGAGATAAAGCATTTGTTAATTCCGCATTGGAGGAAGTAGAGCTTAAAAATATCGGTGAAATTCAGATGATGGCGTTTTCAAATGCAAATCTTAAAAAGGTTCGTCTTGAAAGCATAGGTCATTTGGAATATATGTGTCTCAGTAACAATCATAACCTGACCGAAATTGAACTGACCGGGCATTTTGGAACCATCGAATCTATAACTATGTCGGAAACAGGTATAAAGAAAATAGTATTCCCTGATGTTGATAATCTTTTTAACCCGTTTTCATGGGGTGATTCGATAGAAGAAATCGAAATAGCCGGTCATGTAAAGTTTTTGGAATTAAACATTAGTGAATCTATTGGGTATGATGGTCAGGAGGCAAACCCTGTTACGGGAAGATATAATGATATCCAAACAAAGCTTACTTCGTTCAAGATATCGGGCCAGGTAGACGAGGCTTATATGCCTATTGCGGATATGGCCAACACATTGATTGACGGTGAAGCACTTGGAAATGCAATTCAGGATGTTTTATTTGAGATCGGAACAGACGGGCTTTTGTATAATTCTGCCCATAATAAACTGTTATTTGTTTCGCCCGACTATTCAGGAGAAAGCCTTGTCATTAATGAACCGGTTTCGGCATATGCATTTGCGTTCCTGGAAAATGTTAAGGAAATAACATTAGATAATGTGGAAGAAAACAGTTTTGCGAAGTTTATCTGCCTTAAGTCGTTGGAAAAGCTTACGGTTAATGGTAGTGGAATATATACGATTGTAGGATATACTCCAAAGCTTACAGATATTTACGTGAATGATCCAAATGCAAAGATTATTCTTTCTACCAACTCGCAGAAAACAGTTGATGCAAGCTATTGCGATATATTCGGATTTAACCCTGCATCGGTGACGGTACACGGATATGCAGGTTCCTGTGCCGAAGAGTTCGCGAGAATTTATTCATTTTCATTTGAAAATATTGAGACCGGCGAAGTTACTGCCCGCGGCACTAAGATTGATGGAGACTATATCTTAAGTGATGACGGAACCGTTCTTTTGGGTGCAATGCGACACAGTGGAAAAGAAGTGATTCCGGAGGGTGTGGTAGTTATCGGCCCCGGTGTATATTCGGACTATGATGACGGTTCGGGTGGTGGCGTATATACAATTACCGAATATGAAATGCCGGACACTGTAGAGGAAATCGGCGCCTATGCTTTTCACGGAAACTATGGGGTGAAGTCTTTTAGAATGCCGGCTCACGTGAAGGTAATAGGTGAAGGAGCGTTTGGGTATTGCGGATATTTGCCCAATATGAATTTGGGTGACAGCCTTGAAGTGTTGGGAGACAGTGCTTTTGTAGGAACTGCTTTCCCGGAACTGATTATTCCGGCATCCATTACCTCTGTTATTAATTCAAAGACATTCTCAGATTTAGAGACCAAAAGAATCGTGTTTGAGGGTGATGTTACATTGAATTCAGGTGAACTCGGTCTTTTAGGTGATATTCAGAGCGAACCGGACACAATAATCTTCAAAGGCCGGGTATTGGATGTTGTAAACGGCGGACCTGCATTTATGCCCTATGTTTTTTCTGAGGTTTACTGTGCATACAAGGATTTACTGTACTATAACATGCTGTATTACGGTGCTCCTCAATATACGGATGATGCTGAGCTGCCTAATATACCTGATCCGATTGATGAGGCCAGATACGCTCTTTACTGGGACTGCACACAACAGTATCGCAATCTTATGAATGAGTATGCAAACAATCCGTATACATATGAAAATATTAATGAAACAAGTAAGATGGACATTAATGAGCTGATAAACGGTACGGATGGAGCCGAATATGGTGAGCAGTCAGGCGACGAGTATTTTGATGACCAGACAGGTGATACCTACGACGAACAGCCTGAAGTGTGGGAAGATGATGAAGGTGATGTTTCAGGCCCCGGAGCACTTGTGTGGATAATACTTGGCGTACTTGTTGCGGGAATCGGCGGCGGAGTTGTTGCCGTTGTTATGAAAATTAAAAAGAAAAAAGAAACTTCCAAAAAGTAACAAAGAAATGTAGCGGAGGATTATAAAATGAAGAAGATAAAAATGCTTGTTAATGCAGGTGACAAGACAGGTCACATTAATCGTGAACTTTACGGCCATTTTTCTGAACATCTCGGAAGATGTATCTATAACGGAATATATGTGGGCGAGGACTCTGAAATACCCAATATTCACGGCATCAGACGCGATATTATTGAAGCATTTAAGAATATAAAAATGCCCGTTCTTCGTTGGCCGGGCGGTTGTTTTGCCGATGAATACCATTGGAGAGACGGTATTGGTGATAAAGCCGGCAGAAAGAAAATGATTAACACCAACTGGGGTGGTGTAGTTGAGGACAACAGCTTCGGAACTCACGAATTTATGGAGCTTTGTGAGCTTGTAGGCTGTGAACCTTATATTTCAGGCAATGTAGGAAGCGGAACGGTTCGCGAACTGTCTGAGTGGATTGAATATATGACCTTTGACGGTATGTCTCCTATGGCCGAGCTTAGAAAGCAGAATTGCAAGGAAAAGCCCTGGAAGCTTAAATACCTCGGTATCGGTAACGAAAACTGGGGCTGTGGCGGCAATATGTCACCGGATTATTATTCAAATGTATACAGACAGTATGCTTCTTTTTGCAAAAACTACGGTGATAATAAACTGTTCAAGGTTGCCTGTGGTGCTAACGGAGCCGACTACGAGTGGACTGAAGCACTTATGAAGAGCCTTAAGCATAACGGTGCATGGCAGGCCAACGGTATAGGTATCCATTATTACTCCGTTCCAGAGTGGAATAATAAAGGCTCGGCTACCAAATTTGACGAAAACGATTATTACACATTGTTATCAACAGTTAACTTTACCGAAACTCTGCTAACCCGCCACTCCGAGATAATGAACCGTTACGATCCTGAAGGTGAAGTGGCTTTGATTCTTGATGAATGGGGAACATGGTTTGATGTTGAAGAGGGTACCAACCCCGGATTTTTGTATCAGCAGAACACTATGCGAAGTCGGAGGCCAAGCG
>JAZUJC010000049.1:0-7096 GCA_045642625.1 Lachnospiraceae bacterium | reverse complement strand
AAATAACGGTTCCTTCGGAAACCGTGACTCCATTCTTAACAGCCTGATAACTAACATATTCGTTGTAAATATCAACATCGGGAAGCTCAACCTTATCAAGCCATACACTTGTAAGAGCGGGAACTTCGATGGTGGTTTCTTCAGAGCGAAGTACCTTGGCTGTTTTGTCGCGAAGCTGCCATTTAACGGTAATGGTTTCGTTGTTCATGGATTCGTTGGCAACACTGAGCTTGATGGATTTTTTAAATCCAAAAGGAAGTCTTACCAGTTCCTGACCGCTGTTAATCATTCCTTCTTCTTCGCAGGAAATCATAATCGGAGCAAAGAAACGCTTAGCATAGTAATGAAGAGCCTTCATTCTCTGGCAATAGTCCACACTCGACCAGGAAGCAACGGGCCAGCAATCATTAAACTGCCAGTAAACCGCACCCATACAACGGCTGTCATTTCTGTTGCGGCGGAAATGCTCAACACCGTATCTGATAGCGTCAGCCTGAAGAAGCTGTGAAGCGTAAATTACAGTTTCGAAGGTTGAAGGATATCGATAGGTCTGCTGCATATAGTTCATAATTTTACCGTTGGCAGCACCGTTTCTTTGATGCTTCTCCATGATGTAAGAGAAAATATTCATATCTCTTTCATCATCGGTAAAGGTTTCTACGGTTTTCTTGGAAGGGAAAGCCTGGAAACCAAACTCTGAAAGGTATCTGAAATAGAACTTTCTGTATTCGGAGAAAGGTCTGTTTCCGTGCCATACATCCCAGTAGTGAACATCGCCTCTGTTCTCATCTCTGGGATCGTCAAAAGAACCGCCTGATGAAGGGCTTGCAGGCCAGTAATAAATCTGCTTTGCGTACTGAGCCATAACCCTGGGAAGAATTCTTTCGTACATAATGATATAATCTCTTACTTCGGAATCTTTGCTTACCCAGGTACGTTCTTTAACAAACTGCTCCATTTCATTGTTACCGCACATTAATCCAAGGGATGCATGATGGCGAATTCTCTTTAAGTTGTCAATAAATTCGGCTGTGATATTGGCTTCAAATTCAGGGGTCAAATCATATACTGCGCAGGCAAACATGAAATCTTCCCAAACTACAAGTCCCATTTCATCACATAAATCAAAGAACCAGTCGTCGGGATAATAACCGCCACCCCATACTCTTATGGAGTTAAAGTTGGCAAAAACAGCTTTTTCAAGGAGTGTTCTGGTAGTTTCTTTTGTAACACGGCCCAGTAAATGATCTTCGGGAATGTAGTCGGCACCCATAGCAAATATGTTTACACCATTTACGCAGGTGGCAAATCTTTCACCCCATTTATCGGGAGTGCGGTCCATTGTAATTGTTCTAAGACCGATTTTTCTTGTCCAGTTATCGATAACTGTTCCGTCTGCTTTTACCAAATCAACGGAAACAGTGTATAAATCCTGCTTACCATAACCATTGGGCCACCAAAGCCTGGGATTATCAATTACTATATCCTTACAGCAGCAGTCGTAACCGCTTTCATTGCCATCGGGATCGGTAATTGTGATTTTGGTGGAAAGACCTGAGGGCAGGGATGATAAAGTTGAGGCAACAAGAATTTCCGGATTGATTTCAAGGCGAACCTTTCCATCCTCGTGGAACTGTAACACTTCAACACTGTCGAACCTTGCTGTATCAACACCTAAAAGAGAAACCGGTCTCCAAATGCCGGCATCAGGTAAGTGAGCGCCCCAATCCCAGCCAAACATACAGTGGGCTTTTCTTATATGAACAAATCCGTCCATCGCGTCTTCTGTTCCGCGGGTGGGGGAGTTTTTATATGCTTCTGCAATAAATTTGGTGGGAGAATAGAAATGAATCTTCAATTCGTTTCCTTCTTTTGCCAGTAAATCCTTAACAGAAAATTCGTAGGTTCTGTGCATGTTTTCAGCGTGACCCAAAAGCTTGCCGTTTAAGGTAATATCAGCCAAGGTGTCGATTCCGTCAAAGTGAAGGATTACTTCATCACTGGAGAGAAGAGAATCATCACAGTCAAATACTGTTTTGTATTCATAGTCTTCGTCCATCAGCTTTGTGGCCTGATCTTCGTTGTCTTTCCAGAAAGGATCTTCCATTTTTCCGGCATTTAATAAATCTCCGTATACAGATCCCGGCACGGTGGCGGGAATCCACTGGGAATCCTTTACATCGTGCATTTCCCAATTATTGTGAAGCTGGATTTTAATCATAGTATTCTCCTTAATATAGAGTAAAAATAATCTTGTTAAGTAAATTTTAACTAATTTTAGGTAAAAGTCAATTAAAATATTAGATAAAAGAAAATACTTTGAGGAGAAACTTAGTATAATGAGGTGGCGGTTATTTATTGACAGGGCTAAGCCTGTTCAAATAAAATGATGCCAAATACTTGAAGAGTATTGCAGCTAAATAGCAGTGATGATGTGGGAAGGCAGGGTTAAGATGAATTTTTATAGATTAAAGAGGGCAGCAGTATTTTTACTGTTCCTGTGTTTAGTTGTTTCTTTTGCAGCCTGTGGGGCAAAAGAATCAAAAACCGTAGTTTTAAAGGATCCGGATTTTAATCCGGTAATGCCCACAGGGCCCGAAAAATCAGAGATTGAAGTAAAGGCAATTCCCGGACTTGGTGATGATTTCATTAAGGGAATGGATGCATCGGCTGTTTTGTCCTGTGAGAATAGCGGTGCGGTATATTACAGCCAAAGCGGTGAGGTGCAGGATGTATATAAAACCCTGGCTGAGGCCGGTATAAACTATATCCGATTAAGAGTTTGGAATGATCCTTATGATGAAAACGGTTATGGTTACGGTGGCGGAAACAATGATTTGAATACGGCCCTGGAATTGGGTAAGCGCGCTACAACCTATGGAATGAAGGTTTGCATAGATTTTCATTATTCGGATTTTTGGTCGGATCCAAAGAGACAGCATTGTCCAAAGGCCTGGGCACAAATGAATCTTGATGAGAAATCTGAGGCACTTTACAGTTACACCAAAGATTCTCTTGAAAAGCTTTTAGATGCCGGTGTCGATGTTTCAATGGTTCAAATCGGCAACGAGATTAACAACGGAATGGCCGGGGAAAAGAGCTCGGATTCCATTATTGAGCTTTTAAAATCGGGAAGCAGGGCTACCAGGGAAATATCGGAAAAGTACCAAAAAGACATTAAAATTGTGGTCCATTACACAAATGTGAATCAGCCCAGCAAGGTATATAATAATATTCGAAAGCTTGCTTCGGCTGAGCTTGACTACGATATTATCGGTTTGTCATTTTATCCTTTTTGGGATGGTAACCTGACCAACATGGGAAATGTTGTTTCCAAAATAAAAAACGAGTTTGAAAAAGAAGTTATTATAGCAGAAACTTCTTATGTATATACCTCAGAAGACGGTGATGGTTTCGGAAACAGTGTTGTGGGCAACAATGATTTGAATCCTAATTATCCCGCAACAGTTCAGGGACAGGTTGATGCAGTCAGAGATGTAATAGAAACTGCAGCCACCAATGGAGCCCTGGGGGTATTTTACTGGGAAGGCACCTGGATTCCGGTTGGCAGTGACAGGGCCTCCAATGAAAAATTGTGGGAAGAATTCGGAAGCGGCTGGGCATCAAGCTATTCTTCCGACTACGATCCTGAGGATGCAGGTTTATACTATGGAGGCTGTTCCTGGGATAATCAGGCATTTTTCGATTTCACCGGTCATCCGCTTGCATCCCTTGATATGTGGAAATATTTAAAATACGGCTCATATACTGAATAAAAAATAGTGTTGACAAGAAAGGTCGAACGCGTTAGACTAAGGGTGGTCGAAGACGTTCGACCTTTTTGGCGCCGTTTTAAGTAACAAAAGAAAGGTTTGTCACCTATGTGACAAAGGGTAAGTGTATGGAAACACCTAAAGTTCATGAAAGTGAATACAGATTCTGCCTAATTTTATGGGAGAAAGGTTCTGTAAAGAGTACAGAGCTTGCAAAAATTTGTGAAGCTGAGCTTGGGTGGAAGAAGGCAACTACCTACACAGTTATCAAGAGACTTGCCGAAAGGGGAGTTCTCAAAAATGAAAATGCAATAGTTACACCTCTCGTTACAAAGGATCAGGTGCAGACAGCCGAAATAGACGAGCTGGTAGACAGTAAGTTTTCAGGCTCTGTTCCTGCATTTTTTACAGCTTTTGCAAGGAGTAAAAAACTCAGTTCCAAGGAAATCGAAGAGATTCGCAGGATTATCGATTCGCATACGGAGGATTAACAGTGGTTTCTACTTTTTTACTTATTTTAAAATTAAGCTATTATGCCTGTTTTTTAATATTGGCAGTTCTTTTGTTTAGGCTTGCATTCAGAAAAGCACCCAAGTGGCTTGTTTGTGTTTTGTGGTGTCTGGTTGGAATAAGGCTTATTTGTCCCTTTTCATTGGAAAGTCGATTCAGTGTTATACCCGATAATTTACTGATTCCCAATACAAATACAGTGGGTACTGATACCGGAAAGGTTTTTGATGCTAAGGGAACGGTTAACTATGCTGCAGGAGCAGAGCTTAATTTAAGTGATACATCCGGGCTTAAGGATTTGGCCGTAAGTAGTGAAAACAGCAGTATATATGATAGCCGACTGACAGATACACAAATATATGATAGTGAGTCACAAGGAACGATTATTTCCAAAGTATCTTCATTTATAGACAACAATACGATTGTCTTTGCATATATTTGGATCTCAGGAATGATTCTTTTGGCTTTATACAGCGCTGCCTCTTACACAAGGATAAGGCTTAAGGTAAGAGATGCCGTAAGGTATCGCGATAATATTTATCAGGCTGAGCAGTTAGAATCGGCATTTGTTATGGGAATCGTAAACCCTCGCATATACGTACCCTACAATGTCAGTGACAGAGAGCTTGAGCTTATAATTGAGCATGAGAAATCACATATTAAGAGGCTTGATAATATTGTTAAGCCCATTGCTTATCTTCTTTTGATTGTTCATTGGATTAATCCGCTGGTTTGGGTATTTTATATTTTGTTTAGCAAGGATATTGAGCTGGCCTGTGATGAACGGGTAATTCGTAAGCTGGGCTTTGAAAGCAAGGTTATTTACTCAAAAACCATTTTGGACTGTAATATAAAACGCTCCGGAAATATTGTCTGTCCCATAGCCTTTGCCGAGATAGGTGTCAAGGAAAGGGTAAAGAACATACTAAATATGAAGAAAAATAATAAGATTATAGTTGGTCTGGCACTGGTTATAATTGGAGTTATCGCCATCGGATTTATGACTTCCCCTAAAAAAGCGGTAGCAGGTGAAAAACAAAGTATTGAAGACGGTGTTGTAAAGGAAACAGATGCTGGCTTATCAGTGGTAGAAGAAGAAACAGTATATGCGACAGATTCCAATGGAGATAATACCGATGAAATATTATTAGCCGAAGAAGCTGACGATACTATAGAAGAAACCGATATTTCGGATATAAATAATACTGAACTGGTGATTTCGGTTGCGGCCGGTTATTTAACAGGTCCTTTCGGAGAACTGCATAAGGGCGTGGATATAGCAAGCCCCTTAGGAACACCGATAATATCAAACGTCAGCGGAACAGTTATTGAGGCTGATTATGACAGTGCAAAAGGTTATTATATTGTTGTTTCGGTTAGTGATGAGATAACCTATGAATGTCACAATTGTGATGAATTGCTGTTTGAGAAGGAAAGTACAATTAATGCCGGTGATACCATTGCATTGTTGGGATCTACAGGGTACAGTACCGGCCCCCATGTTCACCTGGAGGTTTATAGAAACGGTGAAGCAATTGATCCTTACGATTATAAATAGCAGATAGTCAGTGAAGCTGACATATGTTTTAAAAATTGATTTTTATGTACATGCAATAAGATAAAGAGAAGGGCTTTCCTATAACGGAAAGCCCTTTTTCGTGTCTTTTTATAGTTGGGTTATATTTATTCCCCGATGACAATAAGCTTATCAGCCAGTGATAAACATACCTTTTTAGATATGTCGGGGTTTAGAACAGTTGTGGGATGACCATTGTTATCTTCAATGAATCCTACAAGAATGCAGTGTTTATGAATGAGCTCGCGTCTTATTTCAGCAAAGGTACATTCTACACCTACAAGCTTTTCAAGGAATGCTCCGGATTTTAATGAAAACTCATTTCCTTCATTCGAAAGAAGCTCATGGAATGTATCGTATAATGCAGGATTTGACGCAATCTGTGCCAGTACCATTGCTGACATATTTGATGATACAATGAACTCCGTAAAGTCTTCACTGTGAATCAGATTTCTGTTATCATCACGGCACATTTCGGCAGTGATGGAGAAGGTTTTTTCAAGTCGTTCCTTAATGTCACGAAGTCTTAAAAGAAGCATAATGTTACGTGCATCGGAGTCTTCCTCATCTACGGAATAATCGCTGAGTATAATAACATGGTCGGCATCCTTTACAGTATTTTCCAGCACTTCGATGTCCATTACGTCATCACTTACAAGCGAATAGGTTATATCGGAGCGAATGCTTTTGCACATTTCCTTTTTCTTTTCAAGATGGCGGATTCCGGCAAGAACAACATCGGTAACATACTCGGGAAGTTCGTTTACAAGAACTTCAAGCTTATCATTTGATCCAATGATAACAACGCGTTCGTTCTTTTCTTTGCCGGCAATAAAGGTACCTTCTTTTTCTTCGTTAAAATCAATAAATCCGTCGGGAGAGATTACACAGTCTCCTTCGTTTTCTTCAAGAACTATGAATTTATCGTCACCGCTGACGATAAGATTACGATCAGGGTTGAGTATTGTATTACCGTTTCTGTATATACCGATGGGAACTGCTTTTTCCATCGTGTAATAGATGTCCTTAAATTTGGTATCGGGTTTTACATCAACAGACTCAAATCGAATCTCGTTTCCGGTAAAGCTGAATACTTCACTGAAAGCTTCCGAGAGTCCTAACTGTGTGCAGGAGTGAGCTATGATACGGGCAACGGCATCATTTGTTCTAAGCATTGTAAAGCCGTATTTGTCTCTGATGGCCTTGGGGATGATGTATTCATCCTGATTAACGGCGG